>CAKVBX010000009.1 GCA_934725685.1 uncultured Bacilli bacterium | reverse complement strand
TGTGTATGTACTGGTCATCCCGTTCAGTTTTCAAAGAGCAATCGTATCTGTGCGCTTTTTTCGGCGCATGTAAGATTTTATCATCCGCCTACTTTCCGTGTCAACAAAAGTTTTCTGTTTTTTTGTGGAAACGGTTACATAGTTATTTAATTATTGCACCTAATATTAACTAGATTAATTATTATTTTTATTATTCGAGTTATTAACAAATGGTTTTCAAGGTACAAAGAAAAAGCGGCACTGCTGAGGTGCCGCTGTTATTTTTTTCGGATTAGATGTGAAGCGTGTAGAAGAGAGGATCCTGATATCCCATGGCCGGATCATAGCCATTGTCGATAGCCATTCTCTCATGGTCCTTGGCAAGAGAGAGCTGCTGACGGGAAGAATCGATTTCGGACATGAAGTGATAGCCGAGGCCGAGTCCTCTTTCGCCGGCAAGCGCATAATAACGATAAGCGAGTTCGAGATTACGCTCATCGGTAACTTTCTGACGGAAGCAGTCACCGATGTAGACAAGAGCCCAGACATAGCCTTTTCTGGCGGAGGCGATGATCATTTCATGGCCCTTACGGATATCATAGAACGGAGTATCCTTATCGGTATAAAGGATGCCGAGACGATAAAGGGCTGTAGCAGAACCTTTGTCGATAGCCATCTTGTAATATTTCTCAGCCATCTCGTAATCGGTATGGACTAAGGCATTGTCACCCTCATAGAGGTAACCGACAAGGACGGCAGCACGGACAGAACCTTGTTCGCTGGCTTCCTTGGCCATATCGATGGCATCGAGCTTATCCTGTCTGGTCGATGTCGGAGCATCAAGAAGGCGGATAGCCTTGATAGTGAGCTGTTCGCAGTCAATGACGTCATTGAGCACCGGATCATCGGTCTCATAGACTCTGTTCTCGGAAGAGACAATCGGGGCCGGAGCAACTTCGAGGACTCTTCTCTCGGTTCTGACGGTTTCCTTGACTTCCTCTTCCTTAACTTCGGTCTTGGGGGAGAGAGTCGGGGTAGCAGAAGGAGTGCCCTTGTTCTGAAGAGCGCGGATTTCGCTAGCCCTTTCCTTGGCAGTCTCATCACCTTCCGCAGCGGCCTGATCGTAATATTCCAAGGCGCGGTTCTTGTCGGCTGTGGCAGTGCCGAGGCCATAATTATAATAATCGCCCATCATGCGGTGATCCATGCTGTCAGGTTCGATTTCTCCAAACAGCTTCATAGCGCTGTCATAGAAGCTCTTGCTCTGTTCCGCATCCGGAGTGATTCCCCCGAGCCCTTCACGGAAAATCTTTCCGATTTCGAAATAGGACTTGGCACGGGTCTCACCATTTTTGGCCGATTTGTTAACCAGCTTCAATGCCTTCACATAGTTTCCTTTGTCACCGGTTGCGAGTAAGTCAAGACCGGCTTTGAGGTTCTTATCGATTTTATAAGCCATAGAATAGAACTCCTCCTTGGTTATATTTGAAATATTATAGATTGCTTTTTGAGAACTTGCAACGGAAAAACGTGTGTTTTCAGGAGAAAAGGAATCAAAAATTCCCTAGAAGCGAAAGCGGAAGCCCCTTCTTTGATGACTTTGTCCCGGCGGAAATAGAAATTCTTGTACATTCCGGGCTTATTGACAAAAAATCATGCTTCGGAAAAAGAGCCGTCTCCATTTTCCTTCATGGAATGGAATCCCACTTCCGTCACAATCAGAGAATCCGAAAGAACAATCCCGGCAAGGAGAAGTTTCTGCTTCGCTTTTTCGCTGACCTGGATATCGACAGGGCTCGGCACTAAACTTCCGGATGGATGGTTATGAAGCAGGACCAAAAAGGCGCTTGCGTTCTTCAAAGCATGCCGGAGAATCGTGCGGAGCGGGAAATGAACATTCGTCCGTTCCAGGTCGCTGAATTCCTCTTTTTCAATGACGGATTTATCCCTTCCGAGATAGAGAACGACAAGGCATTCCTCCTCTTTTCCGAAGAAGATGCCTTTGGTGGCTTCAAAGGCATCTCTTCCTGTCAGAATCCGCTCTTTCTTCGCAGAAGGGAGCCGCCGGAGAATCTCCTTCACGGCGAGAAGTCTACAACGTTTCGCTTCGCCAATGCCACAGATTCCGTCATAATTCTGTTCAGGTCGGAACAGGGAGTAGAGTCCGCCTTTCTTATAGAGGAGGCGGCTCGTGTATTCGACGATGGGGACACCAACGGTTCCGGTATCGAGAAGCAGGGCCAGAAGTTCGGCGTCGTCAAGCGTTTCGATGCCGAAAGCTTTCGCCTTCTCTCTCGGCATCATCGTGACGTCTTTGCCTTTCATTCCCAGGAGAAGGAAAATCCGCCGGGGAGCGTCGTTTTTCCTTTGTCGGAGAAAAACAGCTTATAGCAGATGACGGTGACAAGGCCGATGGCGAGCAATGCCATGATGGCTGTGAGGGTGATGGCTTCCCCACCGACGACATTCTTCTCTTCTTCCAATGTGAGTTCTTTCATGAAAAAACCTCCTTCAACCTGATATATGGGCCGGAGGAGGCAACTGTTCGAAAAACCGGAATTATTTTTTGCCGTATTTGGCAAGTTCGTCCAGATATTTCTGATATTTTTCCTTTTCCGCGGCGACCTTTTCGGGTTTTGCCTTAGAGAGGAAGTTCTGATTCGAAAGCATCTTCTCGGAACGGGCAATCTCATTCCGGAGGAATTCGATGCGCTTGGCGATTCTCTCCGCCGTGGCATTGTCCTCTTTGTCGACTAAGGTGAGGGCAAAAGAGGGGAAGTAAATGTAATCTTCTCTCTTTTCCTCAGAGAGAGTGATGGAGGAAGCGAAGGAGAAGCGCTTCAGGTAAGGATAGACCTCATCAAGAGAAGACTTCTCGCCGTGGAACAGAAGCTCAATCGGGGCGTTCGGTGCCTGGGAAAGTTCTGCCTTGTGGTTACGGATTTCCTTGATGGCACGGCGCAAGGAAAGGGCGAAATCGATATCCTTTTCGGAATAATCGAAACCGAAATTGCTCGGATAGTCCTCTTCGTAGATGGAAGTCTTGTGGCAGGGGAGATAGGAATAGATTTCCTCTGCGATGAACGGGGCGAAGGGGAAGAGGACGATAAGAATCTTCTCAAGGATGGTATAGAGAACTTCCAGGGTCGTATTGCGGACCTTCCCGTCTTCGCTCTGAAGGGCGACCTTGGTGTATTCGAGATATTCAGAGCAGAATTCGTCATAGACAAAGGAGTAGAGATAATCGGCAGCCTGTCCAAGCTCGTATTTGTCCATATTGGTGCGGACGGAATCGAGTAAGGAATCGCATTCCTTGAGAATCCACTCGTCGAGGAAGGAGAGGTCTTCTTTCTTCAGTCCCTTCGGGGCGAAATCATCTGGGAGCATGGAAAGGATATAGCGGGAGGCATTCCAGATCTTGTTCAGGAAGTTATGGGCCGTCTCGACCTTGTTGAAGGAGAAATTGATATCGAGGCCCGGAGTTCCGCCGGTTGCAAGGGCAAAGCGGAGAGAGTCGGTGCCGTACTTCTTGATGACATCGAAGGGGTCGATGCCATTGCCTAGGGACTTGCTCATCTTTCTTCCTAAACTATCGCGGACAAGACCATGAATATAGACTTTCTTAAACGGCATTTTTCCGGTGAAGTGAACGCCTTCGAAAGCCATACGTTCAACCCAGAAGAAGATAATGTCGTAGGCGGTGACCATGACATCGAGCGGATAATATCGCTTGTAGAGAGCGTTGCTCTCATCCGGCCATCCTAAGAAGGCAAACGGTGCGAGAGCGGAGGAAAACCAAGTATCGAGGACGTCATTGTCCTGTTCATATTCGTTCTCATCGAGCTTCTCTTCGCTGCAGATGACATCTCCGGTTTTCTTGTTGATATAGACCGGGATGCGGTGTCCCCACCAGAGCTGACGGGAAATGCACCAGTCATCCGTGTTGGAAAGCCACTGATAGAAAATATCAGAGAAACGGGAAGGGAAGAAGTCGGTTCTCTTGTCGGATTTCTGCATTTCCATGACGGCATTCGCTAGTGGCTTCATCGAGACGAACCACTGCTTAGAGAGCATCGGTTCGACGACGGCCTTGCTGCGCTCGGAATGGCCGACATTGTGGACGATTTCTTCAATGCGGATGAGATCCCCCTGTTCTTCGATCTGCTTGACAAGCTTCTTTCGGCATTCATAGCGATCGAGGCCGACATAGCCCGCCGGACAGTTACCATTCATGGTAGCATCTTCGTTCATCGTCTTGACGAAGGCGAGATTGTGACGTTTGGCAATCTGGAAATCGTTGGGGTCATGGGCAGGGGTGCACTTCATGACGCCGGTACCGAACTCGATGTCGACATAACGGTCGGCGATGAGCGGAAGCAGTTCGCCGTTGGCCGGATTGATGACTTTCTTGCCTTCGAGCTTATTGTATCGCTCATCGTCAGGATTGAAGCAGACGGCCTGGTCGCCGAACATGGTTTCCGGTCTTGTCGTCGCGACTTCGAGATAGGTGGAATGGTCCTCAAGCCAATATTTGAAATAGTAGAAGTGGCCATTGTCTTGAGAATAGGTGACTTCGATGTCGCTGAGTGCAGTCTTCAGGACAGGATCCCAGTTGATGATCCGCTCGCCACGGTAAATGAGTCCCTGATCATAAAGAGTCTTGAAAACTTTGTTGACTGCTTTGCACATTCCTTCATCGAGGGTGAAACGCTCCTTGGAATAATCCATGGAAAGACCGAGTGCTCGCCACTGCTTGGAGATATAGTCGCCGTGTTCTTCCTTCCACTTCCAGGCTTCCTTCAAAAAACCCTCTCTTCCAAGTTCATATTTGTTCTTTCCCTCTTCGCGGAGCTTTGCCTCGACCTTGGCCTGGGTGGCGATGCCGGCGTGATCCATGTCGGCGAGGAAGAGAACATCGTAACCGGAAAGTTTTTTATAACGGGCGATGATATCGAGGACCGTCGTGTTGGTCGCATGGCCGATATGGAGAATGCCGGTGACATTCGGTGGCGGAACGATCATCGAAAACGGTGGCTTGTGAAGATTCTCTTCCCGCATCGCCTCAAAATAATGATGGTCTTCCCAAAATTTCTCTTTGCCCTCTTCGACCGTCGTATGGTCGTAGGCTTTCTGCATTTCTCTCATGAAAAAAGTCCCTCCTATGTTTTCGGACAAGTGAAGGGACGCAATACTCGATTGCGCGGTACCACCCCTCTTCGGAATCACCGCTCTCATTAAAGTCATGCTCAGGGACGACAGAGCACCGCTCTCCTGACCCGCTCCCACCATCCGGGCTCTCTCTTCAGGACTACACGGCTTCCCTTCCCGTCAACGCACCGAAATTATAATCTTTCCCCCTAACAATTACAAGAATCAATAAAAGAAAAGGGAGCATTACGCTCCCTTGACGGTCTTGATGATGTCGTCCCTTAAAGCTTGATAGCCGCTCTCTTTTTTCAAACCGACCTCGAAGAAGGTGGCCGGAGCGATTTTCTCCTCCTGAAGGCGGAGATAATGCTTCTCCGACTGAGTCATCTTGTCGGTCTTGGTGAAGACAAACGAATACGGAATGGAGAGACTTTCGAGATAGGAAGCGAACTCATCGTCGGCAGGAAGGAGAAGCCTTCTACCGTCGATGAGAATATAGACTTTCTTCAGCGCCTTGTTGTCGATGAGGAAATCTTCCATCAGCTTTGCGAAATGGTCTCTCGCAAAGGTGGCATAGCCATAGCCGGGGACATCGACAAGATAGAATCGATTGTCGATGACGGAATAGTTGACCATGTTGGTAAGACCGGCCGTCTTGGATGTCTTCATGAAATTCTTCCGTCTCACAATCTGATTGACCAACGTGCTCTTTCCGACGTTGCTGCGCCCGATGAACGTGACAATCGGCTTGTCGTAGAGAAAACCTTCTTTCTCCACGGCCGATTTCACAAAGCGGACATCGCTGAAATCGTTCTTCGCCATCTTATTTTGCCGCCTTTTTCGCCTTCTTCGGTTCAGAGACCGGAGAGGTGCGCTTGTGGATTTCATCCTTCATCTTCGTGATGTCTTCAAGGAAGACGCCCTGGAAAAGGTCCTTTACCTTGCTGACTTCAACGATAGAGAGGGAATCGGTGATTTCCTTGGGAAGCTCTTCGCGGTCCTTGTGGTTCTCTTTGGGGATGAAGACCGTGCGGATATGCTCTCTGGAGGCAGCGTTGGTCTTTTCGCGGAGACCGCCAATCGGCATAGCGTTGCCGCGCAGATCGACTTCGCCGGTCATGGCAACATCGTTGCGGATTCTCAGTCCGCAGACAGCGGAAAGGATACAGATGACAGTGGCAACGCCGGCGCTCGGGCCATCCTTCGGCGTGGCAGATTCCGGGAAGTGGATGTGAAGATCGTGACTGGAGAAGAAGTCCGGATTGATGCCAAGTTCCGGACCGATGCTCTTCACATAGCTTAAGGCCGTCTCGCAGGCTTCCTTCATGACATCGCCGAGATTCCCGGTAAGAATAAGGGCGCCCTTTCCTGGGAAAGTGTTGACTTCAATCTTGAGGACTTCACCGCCGGCCTGCGTATAGGCGAGACCATTAATGATACCGACCTGAGACTCCTCGATATTGTTCTCGTGCGTGAAGATTTCAGCGCCGAGATACTTTCTGACAACTTCCTTATCGACAACAAGATGATTCTTCGTGTTATCACGGAGATAATCAACCGCATATTTTCTGTCGATGGTTCCGATACGTCTTCTGAGTTCACGGACGCCGGCTTCCATGGTGTAGTTTTCGATGATATAGTCTAGCGCCTCGTCCTTCCATTCCATCATGCCGGGCTTGATGCCGTTAGCCTTCTCTTCAAGGCTGATGAGATGGCTCTTGGCGATGGAAAGTTTCTCAAACTTGGTATAGGTATTGAGTTCAATCATTTCAAGGCGATCCATGAGAGGTCCCGGAATCTTGGAGATATCATTTGCCGTACAGATGAAGAGAACATTCGAGAGGTCGAAAGTCTCGTCGAGATAGTTGTCCATGAAGAAAGAGTTCTGCTCCGGATCGAGGACTTCGAGTAAGGCACTTGCAGGATCCCCACGATATCCGCCCCCATCGATTTTATCGATTTCATCGAGAAGGAAGACTGGGTTGTTTGTTCCGACTTTGTTCATGCCGGAGATAATCTTGCCAGGCATGGCGCCGATGTACGTCTTGCGGTGGCCGCGGATTTCCGCCTCATCAGAAACACCGCCGAGCGCTACCTTGACGAATTTGCGGCCCAAAGCCTGGGCGATGGAGATGGCAAGAGAAGTCTTACCAACACCTGGTGCACCGTAGAAGCAGAGAATTGGGGCTTTGAGGGAATTGGTCAGCTGTTTTACGGCGAGATACTGAAGGATTCGGTCCTTCTGTTTTTCGAGGCCATCGTGGTTCTCGTCGAGGATTTTCTTGACGGATTCGAGGTCCTCGTTATCCTTCGAGGAAATCTTCCAAGGAAGAGAAGCAAGCAGATCTACATAGTTAGAGATGATTCCGGTCTCCTGGCTGCCGGCAGGCATCGCCTTCATGCGAGCGATTTCGGAATGGATTCTCTTGCGGATGTTCTCAGGATACAGTTCAGGATGTTCGTCGACCTTTTTCTCAATGTTGTCAGTCTGATCTCCGCCGTCGAACTCCTTAAGCTGGTTTTTGACGACCTTCATCTTCTCACGGAGCACATACTCGCGCTGATTTTTGTCGATGGAGTCGGAAACCTGTTTCTGGATATCGTACTCGATTTTGCTGTCGAGATTGAAGCGGTCGAGGTCGTTGATGCAGAGACGGAACTTCTCGATGGGGTCCTTCTCTTCGAGAATGAGCTGTTTGGTCAGTTCTCCGGTACCCAAGAAGGCAGCGATATGATAAGGAATGTTGGAGACTTCGGGAACGGTCTGGGAGAAGTCAACAAGTTCGGGAAGCTGGGGGTACTTCTTGCGGAGAGCGGAATAAGTGGAAGTGAATTTGCCGAGCATCTCATAGATTTTGTTGTCGTCTCTCTGATAGACCGGGCGATTATTGACCGTCGCCATTACGGTCGAGGAAACGGAATCGACATTGAAGTCGGAGAGGTCGACAGGTGTCTTTCCCATGACGACAACCTTGAGGCCCTGCGGTACAGGGGTGATTTCAAGAACGCGGCAAAGACAGCCGACGGTTCTGACGCCAGGGAGAATCAGATTGTCAAAGTCGCCGTAGACATCATCGGAATTCGAGAGGGACAGAATGAACTCATCCCCTTTGTTCAGACGGGAAAGCAGATGCATGTCATAGGTGTTTCTCGCCGTGATTGTCATTTCGATGTCGGGTAAACCGACTACTTTGTTGTTGGGAAGAACGGGAAGTCTTCTCGGTGCGTAAGCGTCCATAAATAATCCTCCTTTCAAAGGAAACGAATGAATAGCACTGATATTATATCGATAAGTTTAGCAATGTCAATTAAGAAGTGCTAAATTTTGTAGTTAGAAGAAAAAGGGCTCACTTTTCGGTGAACCCTTTCAGATAGTAATTTCGGATTATTCAGCCTTGGCTTCTTCAGCAGGCTTTTCGTTGAGTTCAAGGATTCTGGCCTGAACCTTACCCGTGAGGATAGAGGCATAGACCTGATTGAGATATCCCTGAATCTGCATGTTGATCTGGTCTTCCGGCATCTTCATGCTCTTGAGATAGTTCGAATAGTTGGTATAGAATTCCTGAATCGGGGAACCAATCTGTTCTTCGATATCCTTATTGGTCGGCTCAGCAATCTTTTCGGCCTTGGCGAGAGCATCATAGACGAGCTGGGTTTTGATATCGTTCTCAATGCCGGTGCGAATATTCTGCTCATAGGCAGCCTTATCGGTCTTGGTAAGCTTGAGATACTCATCGAGGGTGAGACCCTGGCGGTTGATGTTCTGTTCATCAGAAGCGATTCTATCCTTGACGAAGAGGTCGACATATTCCTTGGCGATGACGAATTCAGAACCATCACGGACCTTGAGGAGATAGGAATTGATTTTGGAATTCTTGAAGGCCTCTTCGGCGTTGTGGGCAAGATCATCATGGACTTTGCTCTTGAGTTCGGCAAGATCCTTGCTGACAAATTTGCCCGTGAGAGTGGTAGCGAATTCATCGTTGATTTCAGGGACTTCCTTGACCTTGACGGAATTGAGGGTGACCTTGAAGACGACGGGCTTGGCACTCAGCGGAGCAGGGTAATTCTCCGGCATGGTAAGAGCGACATCGAACTTATCACCGGCTTTGTGGCCGACACACTGATCTTCGAAACCAGGGACAAATCTGCCGCTTCCGAGTTCGAGATCGAAGCCTTTGCCGTCTCCGCCTTCGAACGGCTTTCCATCCATATAACCTACGAAGTCGATATTGCAGGTATCGCCAAGAGCGGATTCCTTGTCGGATTCGACAAGTTCAGCATTGTCTTCCGCGAGATGATGAATCTGATGATCGACATCATCATCGGAAATCTCTCTTAGCTTGGCATCGGAGGTGAGACCCTTGTATTCGCCGAGCTTGGTAACGACCGGGTTAAGCAGCCAGTTGATGGTAAAATCAGCTTCCTTGTCGTCGAACTTGGTGAGGGCGACATCCGGACGAGCACGATTACAGATTTTGCCTTCAGCTTCGGCCTTGAATTCATCCAAAGCGGCGAAGTTCTTGTCGACCATTCTCAGAAGAGCGTCGACGGTTTCGTTATAGACATTTTCGTTTTTAAGATAACGGACAGCCTTGTCCTTCGGAGCTTTGCCCTTACGGAAGCCAGGGACCGTGACATTCAGAATAAGTTTGTTGACCGCTTTGTCGGTGGCAGTCTTGATTTCGTCGGAATCGAAGGAGACCTCAGCGATGAGATGTCCGTTCTCTTTCTTAAAAGTGTGCTTCATTATTCAATTTCTCCTATTTTAAACCAAAATATTAAGCCTTTTAATTATAGTAGTCTGTCCAAAGACTTTCAAGCATTATCGAAATACGACTGTCAGAAAGTACCGAAACGAGAGAAGAAGGGAAGGAATTCGCTTCTTCTTTTCCAAGGAATAGAGGACAAACGCCTTCACGCTGTCCAAGACGAGGCTTTCCTTGTCCTCCTCGGTATCAAAGGGAGATAAGGAGATGGAGGAGAAGGCGGCATTCTTGATAAAGGGAGCATAGCGCCGCTTTCCTTCTTCAAGTACTTCTTCGTTGTCCTTCCTGTCTGGAAGGCTGAGAAGGAAGAGGAGAAGGTTCCTTTCCTCTTCCTTTCCCGGCAACGGATAGTCCCTGCTCAAAAAATCTGTCAAATTGATAACTTCATCCATCAGTGAATCTTCTTCAGGTGCCAGATATCGCGGTTATATTCTCCTATGGTTCGGTCAGAAGAGAACCAACCGGAGGAACCGACATTGATAAGGCACTTCTCGCCCCAGGAATCACGGCTCAGATATTCCGATTCAATCTTCTTAGAAGCCTGGAGATAGGAATCGAAGTCCTTTAGGACCATGAATTCATCATTGCGGTAAAGGATTTCCTCATAAATCATGCGGAACTGTTCCTTGCCTTTGGAGAAGGTGCCGTCGATGAGGGAATCGAGAACTTCCTTAACTCTCGGATCCGAGTTGTAGATGGCAAACGGTTGATAGGAGCCGTTGAACTTGAGTGTCTTGACTTCCTCTTCCTTCATGCCGAAGATTACCGCATTGTCCTTGCCCACGAGATTGCTGATTTCGACATTAGCGCCATCGAGCGTGCCGAGGGTGATAGCCCCGTTCATCATGAATTTCATGTTGGAGGTACCGGAGGCTTCTTTGCCGGCGAGGGAAATCTGTTCGGAAATATCAGAGGCGGGAATGATGACTTCCGCCTTGGAGACATCATAGTTCTCCAGAAAGACGACTTTGATGTACTTGTTGGCGGTGGGATCAGCATCGATGGTGCGGCTCACCGCAAGGATGAGTTCGATAATCTTCTTGGCATAGGCATAACTCGGGGCAGCCTTGGCGCCGAAGATATAAGTATGCGGATAAATGGAGGCTTCGGGATTGGCCTTGAGTTTCAGATAGAGATGAATGATGCGGAAGACGTTGAGGAGCTGTCTTTTATAGGCGTGGAGTCTCTTGATCTGCGTATCGAAGATGGAATCCGGACTCACTTCCATGCCGGAAGCTTCCCGGATGAGAGCGAGGGAACGCATCTTGTTCTCCCGTTTGATTTCGTTGAACTTCCGATAAATATCCGCATGCTGATGGTCGGCATAGGGAAGCAATTTTCTCAGATCCTCGGGATCCTTGATGAAACTATCTCCGATGAGAGAAGAGACATAACCAGAAAGAAGCGGGTTGGCGAAGAGGAAGAACCGGCGGTGGGAAATGCCATTGGTCTTGTTATTGAACTTAGATGGATAATAGTTATAAAGGTCGCGGAAGGTCTGGCTTTTGAGGATTTCGGTATGGATGTTGGCAACACCATTGACCGAGGTGGCGACATGGATGGCGAGCTGGCACATATTGACATTGCCGTCGGAGATGACAAGGGAGTTCTGAATGGCGCTTTCGCTCAAGGCATCTTCCCTCATCTTGGCTAAGGTTCTGCGGTTGATTTCCTCGATAATCATGTAGACACGTGGTGCGACGGAAGCGATGTAGCGGCAGGGCCACTTTTCGAGGGCTTCCGGCATGACGGTGTGGTTGGTGAAGGCGAAACACTTGCTGACGATGGCATAGGCGTCATCCCAGCCGTAACCATTCTCATCCATGAGGATACGCATCATTTCCGGGATGGACATAATGGGGTGAGTATCATTGAGCTGGAATACATAGTGCTCATAAAGGTGATCCAGGGTACCGAAAAGTTCCTTTTCCCGCTTAATGGCAAACTGAATGCCGGAGGAAACAAGGAAATACTGCTGGCGGAGACGGAGCAGCTTTCCTTCTTCGGTGGAATCGTCCGGATAAAGTCCATGCGTGATATCACGGATGAATTTCAGATAGCCGTTGAAGTCAGTCGTGGAAGGAAGGGTTTCCTCACACGGTTCGGCATACCAGAGTCTGAGGGTATTGACGACTTCATTCTGATAACCGATAACCGGGACATCATAGGGAACGGCACGGACGGCGTAGGCATTGGTGGTACGCCAACGCACTTCCCCGCTCTTGAGGTCACGGTAGGTCTCCGGATTGCCGTAGAAGCGAACGATAACGGAGTCGTTGGGCTTACGGATTTCCCAAGGGAATCCTTCCTGAAGCCAGGTGTCGGGGAATTCCATCTGTTTTCCGTCGCGGATCTTCTGGTGGAAGAAGCCGTACTCATAACGGATGCAGTTGCCGTGGCCGGGAAGGCCGAGGGAAGCGATGGAATCCATAAAGCAGGCAGCAAGTCTTCCAAGACCGCCGTTGCCTAAGCCGGCATCGGGTTCGGTATTCTTCAGTGCTTCATAATCGATTCCCATCTCGGAGAGGGCCTCTTTGACATCATTGAGGACACCAAGATTGTAGAGATTGGTGGAAAGAAGGCGGCCGATGAGGAATTCCATGGAGAAATAGATGAGCTGTTTCTCCTTTTTCTCTGCAACTTCCTCTTTACATTTCTTTCCGAGAACATTGGCGTAGCTTCTCACCATCGTTCCTAAGACATCATACAGTTCGTTGGAATCAAGATCCTTAGGGTCTCTGGAATACTTCTCGACGCAGCGGTCGGTGAAGTTTTTCTTGAACTCCTCTTTGAAATCCGCATTTTTCTTAAATTCAAACATGATTGTTCCATGGGACAGAAGACTTTCGATACCGGTCCTGACTCTTCCGGTCTTATCTTCTTCCCTCCTTTCCAGTCAGAATTTTACTTTCTATTTTCGACAACGACAGCCGACTTATTGCCGTCAAGAGCAAGAGAAGGCATGTTTTCTTCCTTCTTTTCTTTCCGGTGGATAAGATAAACCGCACCGAAAGAAGGAATCTTGATGGTAATTTTATACTTTTGATGATGCAGCCCGCCGTTTCCGTGCGTGGTAAGAGGAAGGCCATTATACTGATCCCAACCGCCATAGACTCCTTTATCGGTATTGAGGATTTCCTCATAGGTTCCTTCATAGGGAACGCCGATATCATAATCCCAGTAGAAGTTCGGCGTCATGTTGAAAATGAAGACCATGCATTCTTCCTCGCTTTCGCGCTTGAAGACATAGACGGACTGTTCGCTGTTGTCCGCCATGATCCAACCGAAAGTATTTGGATTGTATTCTTCGTTGTAGAGGGCAGGATGACTGAGATAGATATGGTTGAGATCACGGAGGAGCCTCTTCACCCCCTCATGCTTCTTGTAGTTCAGAACTTCGAAGGGAAGCGTCGTATATTCCTTCCATTCGTCAAAAGAGGCAATCTCATTCCCCATGAAGTTCAGCTTTTTGCCCGGATGGGCGAACATATAGGCATAAAGATTTCTGAGATTGGCGAATTTATTGTCATAATTCCCCCACATCTTGTTCAGAATCGTGCCCTTCATGTGGACGACTTCATCATGGGATAAGGGGAGAATGAAGTTTTCGCTGTAGAAATAGGCCATCGAGAAGGTCAGCTGATTGTGACAGTACTTCCTGTAAATCGGATCGGTCGCATAGTACTTCAGCGTATCGTTCATCCAGCCGAGGTCCCACTTGTAATCGAATCCGAGGCCTTCCTCGTACATGCCTTTTGTGACATGTCCGTATGCGGAAGAGTCCTCCGCAATCATCATGACGCCGGGAAGGGACTCGTGGACGGAAGCATTGGCCCGCTTGACGAAATCGACAGCCCCGGTATTGACGCCTTTACTTGAATCACCGTCCCAATAAATGATATTACTTACCGCATCGAACCGGAACCCATCGACATGGAACGTGTCAGCCATAAAGAACAGAGAGGAGATGAGGAAAGACCGGACCGGGTCTTTTCCGAGATCGAAATTTTTCGTTCCCCACTCGGAGAACTCATGTTCGTTGCCGTATTCATAAAGGCAGGAACCGTCGAACCGCTCCAGGCCGAAGGGGTCGAGGGCGAAGTGTACCGGGACAAAATCCATGATGACGCCGATATCGGCGGCGTGCATCTTCTCGACAAAGGCGGCAAAATCCTTTGCCGTCCCATAGCGGTGATCGATGGCATAATAACCGAGGGACTGGTATCCCCAGGAGGCATCGTTGGGATAGAAGGTGATGGGAAGTGCCTCGACGTGGGTGTATCCCATGTCTTTGAGGTAAGGAATCAATTCATCGGCCATCTCCGAATAACTGAAGTAAGAGCCATCCGGTTTGTGTTTCCAGCTACCCATATGGAACTCATAGATGGAAACAGGGCGAGAGAAATTCCGTTCCCGTTTCATGACAAACGCCTCGTCATCGACATGGATGTCCTCGATATCGAGAATCACAGAACAGTAATTGTCGTTTCCTTCATCAGAAAAAGCGAACGGATCCTGTTTGTCTTTCCAGTAGTTATCCGAACCCAAAATATGGAATTTATAGCGTTGTCCCTCTTTGGCTTCCGGAACAAAAATTTCGTAAAGTCCCCGATAGTCGACTTTATCCATGGCTCCCAAGACCGGATCCCAGTCATTGAAGTCACCGATGAGATCGACTTCCTTCGCCAGAGGTGCATAGACACGGAAGAGGTAACCTTCGCGGTCATTTTTCACCACTCGGTGTGCACCGAAGAAACGATAGGCGCGAGTGGACTTGCCCCTCAGGTATTCGTCAAAAATCATTGGGTTATCCATGGCTAGAGCCTCCCGTTTAGAAATTATAACACAGCAAAAACAGCTTGAAAATAAGTTTATATTCTTGTAAAGAAGACAAAAGAACACTACAATAAACCTGTCAACAACAAGGAGATTCGCAATGTCTACATTCAAAATCATGTGTGTCAATGCCGGTTCTTCCTCTCTCAAGTTCAAACTTTATGAGATGGATGAATCCGCAAACAAGGAAGTCCGTCTCAGAGATAAGGCCAAACACCTCAAAGTTCTCACGTCCGGTATCGTCGAAAGAATCGGTCATGAGGATGGTATCTTCACCATCAAACGCCCGGACGGATTCAAACATACCGATACGCTTCCGGTGAAGAATCACGACGAAGCGGTGAAGCTTCTTCTCAATGGTCTCATCCAGTTCGGCATCATCAAGAGCCTCGATGAAATCAACGGCGTCGGAAACCGTGTCGTCCAGGGTGGAAAGTATTTCGCCGATTCCGCCATCTTCAATCAGGATACCTACAACAAGATTGAAGAGCTCGTCCCTCTCGATCCGCTTCACGCCGAAGCTCACCTCACCTGCTTCAACGCCTTCAAGAAAGCTCTTCCGAACGTCGGAGAAGTCGCAGTCTTCGATACCGCGTTCCATCAGACAATGAAGCCGGAAGAATACATGTATGCCGTCCCCTATGAATATTATGAAAAGTATTCCGTCAGAAGATACGGCGCCCATGGTACCAGTCACAAGTATCTCTCAGAAGTCGTCAACGAAGAATATCTGGCAGGCAAGGAACACACACGCGTCATTACTCTGCATATCGGTTCCGGCGCTTCCTGTTCTGCCGTGAAAGATGGAAAGTGCATCGCCACTTCCATGGGCCTCACTCCCTTAGCCGGTGTCATGATGGGCACGAGAACCGGTGACATCGACCCTTCCGTCATGCCTTACCTTTGCACCTGCACGGGCAAGGATGCTCAGGAAATCTATGATATCTTCAATCACAAGTCCGGTCTCTTAGGTATTTCTGGCATCTCCAACGATACCAGAGACGTCGAGGCCGCCTATTATGAAGGCAACGAAAGAGCCAAGCTCGCCATCGACATGTATGCGACCAAGATTGCGGAATATATCATGATGTATTACGGCAAACTCGGCGGCTGCGACATGATTGTCTGCTCTGCCGGCGTTTTCGAAAATGCTCCGATTTACCGTGAGCTCACCTTCCGCAAGGTCGAGGAAGCTCTCGGCATCAAGATTGACGACAGGCTCAACAAGGAAACTCGACTCGGCAAGGAAGGCATCATCTCTTCTCCCGACAGCAAGATTCCGGTCCTTGTCCTACCGACCGATGAGGAGCTGATGATTGCACTGGATACCGCAAGAATTCTCAAACTCTAATTTTTTCCCGAATCCAACTTTAATATTTATCGAAGGGGGAACCGAAATGAAAACAAGGAACGCCATGCTACTTTCACTTCTCGTTCTCCCTTTTTCCGTTTCCTGCGGAAAAGGGGAGGACAGCCGGGTGCGGTTGGGAAAAATCGAGGGGATTGATTCCACAATCCGCATCCATTCCGAAAAAGAGCTCACAGATATTACCCGTTATGACGATTGTATGCTGTATGTCTCTTTGGAAGGCTGCCATTATTGCGCCGACACGAAAGAACAGCTGAAGAACTATATCCGGGAAAATCAGGTCATGGTCTATGAGGTGGATCGCTCTGTCTATGCCTCTGCCTATGACTCGACGACAAATCAGGAGGGAAAGTATGCTTTCCTTTATCCGAAAATCAGCGCTTTCCCGGCATTCTTCTTTTATAAAAACGGAAAGCTTGTCAATTCCTATCTGAACTCTCTCGCCGACGAAAAAGCATGCGATGACCTGTTCGAGGAATACACTTATCAGACGGAAACCTATTGTCTCAATGATATTGAATATTCCAAGAGGGAGGATAGCTATGCTTTCCTCACCTCGGAAAGCGACGAAGCCACAAAAGATCAGATTTTTCTCGGTTTCACGGACACAGCCCTAAAGAAAGCCATTGAGAATTCGATCACCATTATCTTTACCTGGCGGCGCTGTTCGGATTGTAAAGCCTATAACACCGATGTCCTGTTGCCGTTCACCAAGGAAAATCCAAAATCGAAACTCTATTACTATGAAACAGACGGCTTTATGCAGCTGAAACGGATGGAAGGAGAGCTTGGAGATTATGGTCTCAAGCTTTGGTCCGATTTCTGCGTTTCCTATCATCTTGACACCTATCTGAATATGGACAAAAACGGAAACCGGGCCGGTTTCACGCCGAGCATTGTCTCTTTTGAAAAAGACAGCTATGATTTTTCTGTCTTCAGCAATTATCTGAATCCGAAGCGCAACGAAGACGGCACTCTTTCCTTTGAAACGACATATTACCCGGAAATCCTCGCTCTCCGTTCCAAAAAGAAAGTAAAGGAAGGTGACAACACTTCCAGCGATTATCAGAAAGCGCTCAAAGAACTCACCGAGCGGGCACTAAGAATCGATGTCGAAAAGAACATGCAGTTCTTAAAGGAGCACTCCCATGAATAAAAGTGCCCTCCTCCTTTTTCCGTCCCTGCTTCTTTTCTCCTGCGGGAGGACAGAGGAAAACAAGATTCCGCTTTTCACCAGTCCAGCAACCAGTGAAATCGTCAATGGTGAACAGCAGTATCTCGTCAACAAACTCTATGAGGATGACTTCGATCACATGATTGAACAGAAAATGAGTTTTCCGCTCTTCGTCTATGCAGCCGGCTGTGGGACCTGTGACAACTTTGCCATCGTCATAAAAGATTATATCCGTCTTCACAAAGTCATTTTCCCATACATGACCTTAGCTGTCTTCAACCAGAGTAGGACAAAAACCCCCTCTCTTTCCGAATCCGCCATTCTCTTTTATTCCAAGGGAGTACTCACTGAAAAAGTAGAGAACGTCCTCGATATGGTCTTTTCTACGAAGGATCTCGAAAAACTGATGGACAAGGAATGCTATGAGACCGGAATCGAATACATTTCTTCCTCCTATACTTATCTTAACAGCATCGTTCCCCTCTACACCTATCACTTCATCAACACCATTTCGCTTCCAGAAGAGAAGGAAAAGGAGATTCCCAATTCCTATAGCGACAAAATGCAGGACGGCACTTCGCTTCTTATGAGAAAGGAACCGGAGAGCTATCCCGCTCTCTATTCATATCTGAAAACAAATTCCATCCGCTCTTTCTTCTGTACAACAGAAGAAAAAGAGGCACTGGAAGCACGTTTCGGTAAAACCATCGAAGGCGACTTTGTTTCCCTCACATTCAAAAACGGATCCTGTGAACACGCAGAATCCGTCAGTATTATTTAAAGTTCGTCGACTGCCTTAAGAATCTCGGGAAGTTCTTCCAGGTTCTTGATGTGGCAGCCTGCGGCAAAATCATGTCCCCCACCGCCGAATTTCACGGCGACCGGAGCAATATGAATCCTCGCAGAACGTAAGGAAACGCGATAGTGTCCTTTTCCTTCGTCCCAAGTCACGGACATGGCAGCCTTGACGCCTTTCATGTCACGGAAGACGTTGATATGGAGGTTCCCCTGGTCTACGGTCATATTGAGACGCTTCATATCCTCTTTGTCAAAGACATAGTAGGCAGTTCCCTTCTCCGTCACCCTGTAGTGGTTGAGACATTCCCGAAGGATTTCGATTCGACGCTGGTCCATCGTATACATTTCGAGAATGAGATTGTTGATATCGACACCATAATCGGCAAGATCACCGGCGATGCGGAGCGTTGCGCCATCTGTATCCTGATAGGTGAATTTACCGGTATCTCCGACAATTCCGCAATAGAGGGATGTGGCGCATTCCTTATTGATTCGGAACTTCCTGGAGCGGGAAAGTGCGAAGAGCGCGATAATCTCACTCGCCGCAGGACGATCCGGATGCACAATGAGAACATCGCCGAAACGCTCTTCTTCACTCGGAAGAGGATGATGATCGATTTTTATGACACGTTCCGCCAGGGAAAGGTGGTCTTCTGCGATGCGGGAGCGGTTGGAGATATCGACGGTGATGGCGAGATGGCGCCTCTGATAGACATCATCTGAGAGTTCTTCCGGATAAGGGAAAAGCTCAGGCATCAGATCCGGATGGCGGTCACCGACATAATGGACTTCTTTTTCCGGATAATTGTCTCGGATCCAGTAGTAGAGTCCCATCTGGGAACCGAGCGCATCGAAGTCAGGAGACTGATGGCGGTATATCATGATGAGACTGTATTCCCTGATGGCTTTCTCAAGCATCTTGAACTCATCATGCATCTGTTTCAATTCATTGTCAGAAATCATGGTATTTGACCTCCTTCGGAAAACAAAACTAATAAAAATATAACGCAAAGACGGATATCATCAAAGACTTTTTCCCATTTTCATGATTTGTGTTGACGATTTGACGAAAAAATGGTCCCCACTATTTCAACCGTTTTCGATACCGGAGCAGATTGGGGCGGATTTTGTTCATTTTCTTCTTGCAACCTCACTTCGCTTGCGGTATCATTATAAGGCTTAACAAAGCGATGGGGCTGTAGCTCAGTTGGATAGAGCATCTGCCTTCTAAGCAGAGGGCCGCGTGTTCGAGTCACGCCAGCCTCACCATCGGATACAATCGGGCCTTCCGTAAGGAGGACCCTTTTTCATTTTCTCTGAGTCGCATGATGAAAAAACGCCATTCCCCAATCAGAGAAACGGCGCTTTCAGTCTTTCAGTTTTGTCAAATCGGTCAGCGTACAGACACCAAGGAGTCTTTCCTCTCTCTTTCCATGTTCCGTCACATAGATGCAGGCGATGTTCTTCTGATGGGGTTTACGATTCCCAAGATAGGAGAAGACCCGATCAGCACTCACATTCTTGCTAACAAAGAGAAACGCTTCGTTATGATGCTCGGTGAGTCCGATGACTCCAGAAAAGTCCCGGATGTGGGAGGATTCGGAATAATGGATGCCTTCTTCCATGGCATCGAAGAGGGTCGAGCGGGAAAAGACACCGATGCATTTTTCGTCTTCGAGAATCGGATAATGGGAAAGAGAGCGTTCTTCCATCTGCCGCATCACGAAAGAGAGGCGTTCGTCCATGGTACAGAATTCGACATTCTTCGTACAGATATCATAGATGGAAAGAGGATGTTCTAAGCGATCAAGGATGCGTCCCGTCTTTTTGATGAAGGCTTCGGTGGGAAGACAGACATCATTTTCATGGGAAAGCAGATTCCTTAAGTCCGATGCACTCCGGAGAAAAGAATAGTTCTCATAGTCAGAAATAATCGGATTCAGTTTGTCGTAATAGATTTTATTCAGAGCACGAGAAAAAGAGACATAATCCTCATCCCGGATATCGGCAATCCCGACGAGAACTTTCTCAAGCCGCTTGAACAGGGTGAGAAACTCGTCGCGAAGCTGTAGTTCTTCCATCAGAGGGTATCCTCATCCGTCGCGTTACGGATGATGCTATCCACGGTGTTGTCGAGATAGGGGACGACGAGGTCCTCAATCGTGCCACAATCCATATGTTTTGCAATCTCAGGATCGAACGGGATTTCGTCGAAGACAGGGATGCCGTGGTCTCTTCCGATGCGGTCATCGACCTTTCCGTAGAGATCGATTCTCTCGCCACAATGCGGGCATCTGACATAAGCCATATTTTCTACGAGGGAAAGAAGCGGAACTGAGAGCATCTCTGCCATCTTGGCGCTCTTTTCTACAATCTGGGAGACGAGGGACTGTGGGGAAGCGACTAAGACAGCCGAGGAGAGTCGAATTTTCTGGAAGATGGTGAGTGCGATATCGCCGGTGCCCGGAGCCATGTCGATGATGAGATAATCGACATCCCAGACAACGTCAGTATAGAACTGCTCGATCAGGGTAGAAATCATCGAACCGCGCCAGACGATTGGATCATCCGGATGGTCAAGCAAGAGGTTCGAGGACATGACACTGATTCCGGTTTTACTCTTGACCGGTTCGAAATAGGTCCCTTCTCCGTAGACAGGTCCTTTCACACCGAAGGCAAAGGGGACACTCGGCCCCGTGATGTCGGCATCGAGGATACCGACTTTATAGCCTTTTCTGGCTAAGGCTGTCGCAATATAGCAAGAAGTGAAAGATTTCCCGACACCGCCCTTGCCGCTCAGTACAGCGACCACATGTCCGATGTGGCTCTTTTCATTCGGATGGGTTTTGGGGATGTAGGTGTTCTTCGGCTGAGCCTTTCCTTTGACTTCGTTTTCCGTTGCTGGATTCATGTTGTTCTGTTCGTTCATTTTTCGATTCTTCTTTCCCAAGTATTATACTTGCTTTTTCTCTTCATTGCTAACTTCCGACATCAGTTTCGTCGCCAGTGCGAAATAGACGTGGTCGAGGCGGGAGGCGCCGAGTTTTGTACCGCCGAAATAGCGGACAATATAGATGCCGACATCACGGATGTCTTTCCGTTCCATGAGATCCCTTGTCTTCTTCATCGAGGAGATAGGTTCCTTGTCTTCGGAAGCAACACTGACATAGACGCCGAAGTGGTTCTGATAGCGAAGAACCTTGAGAAGGTGGTTTGCCTTCGGATGCTCGTTCTTCAGGTTCTCCTCGATGTTTTTGACATCATCTTCCTTCTCGATGGCATAAAGGAAGGCGAGGAATTTGGAACGCTTTTCGTCGTAAACAAGTGATTTCAGAAGTTTCATATGGTATAGTGATACGGATATTCTACCAAAAGGAATATCGGTTTCAAATAGGAGTAGCACCATGAAAAAATATAAATTGATTGTCGATAGCAGCTGTGATATCCCGTTCGAATTCCTCGAACGTTACGACGTATCCGTCACCGGACTCATCGTCAACTTCAACGAAAGACAGTATGTAGACAGAAAAGACATCAATTCCAAAGAAATTCTGAAAATGTATGACGAGACGAAGATTTTCCCGAAAACCTCCGCACTCAACATTCCGGAAATCGAAGAGGCCCTCAAAGGTGCCCTGAAGGATTATGAGCACATCTTCTATCTTCCGATTTCCTCCAAGATTTCCTCCATCAACAATAACGCCCATCTTGCCGTAGACGATCTCGGGGTCAAAGACCGCGTCACCATTCTCGATTCCGCTTCCCTCTCTTCCGGTATCGCACTTGAACTCATCGGTCTCTGCGAGGACATGAGCAAAGGATTATCCGCCGAAGTCATCGAAAAGAACCATTACGAAAGAACGAAACGGATTTCCATGTCTTTTGTCATCGACACGATGGAATTCCTCCACAAGGGCGGAAGATGCTCGGGACTCACCTATCTCTTAGGCAAAAACCTTCACATCCATCCGATCATCTCCCTCAATGACGGTGCAATGCAGGTCCATACGGTCACTATGGGAAAGGATATCAAGCGCGGCATTGACAAACTCTGCAAAGAGTTCATCGAACAGTTCGAAAAAGACAATATCGATTTCTCCTATCCAATTTTCATTCCTCATGTCGAAGGAGAATACGGTGTCAAGAAAATCGAGAAAGAGCTGGAGTCTTATGTCGGCAGCAACATCCTCATTCCGATTGATGCCTCTGGCATCATCTGCTGTCACTGCGGAAAAGACACGGTCGGTCTGGCTTACATGTTGAAGACCCCGGATTCGAAGAAATAATTTCATCTGATTCGTTTTAGGACCTGTCTCCCGGCAGGTTCTTTTTCATTACACAAAAATCCCGCCCTGCGGCTAGACAAAGGCGGGATTTCTGAATTCAGACAAAATCACTGAATAGGAGCGGCGCTGAGGTAAGCGGTAAAGCTGATACTGTCGGTGCTACCTGTAGCAAAGGAAGAGAGCGTTCCAGATGTCCCGTTCTCACCGAGGACAGGAAGGAGGCCGATGATGGAAGAGGTCTTCTTAGCGATCACGGCATTGGGTGTGGCGGAATAGTCAGAAAGAGCGATGAAATACTGATAAATATCTCTGTGATCTTCCGGAGCGGTATCGGTGCCGAAGAAAGCAAAGATAGGAGTCAGGGTCGCCTTTGAATAATAGTTGATACTAGTACCATAAAGAGAATAGGAAGTGGTAGGAGCCTTGGCGAGTGTCAGAAATCCCTCGAATGCCCTCGCTTCAATCAGATTGATGAGCTTATAGTCATCCGCATAGAAGTTGACATCGGATAGTGCGCTGAAATAACGGGTGTAGTTCGGATTCTTGACCATCTCGGTCTCGATACCGGCAAGGAGTTCGCTGGCGAAGTCAGAACGATACAGGACACCACTTTCGAGGCGATAGCAGGATTCCGTGAGACTGATGAAGTCGATATCGACATCTTTAAGGTTGGAACCTCTGATGGCTTCCGGTGCTTTTTCCAAAGCGATATGAAGAACACCATTCAGTAAGGAGAGGTCCATTAAGGCAAGGTCTTTATCTAGTGTACCATCAGAAGCAAGGAGCTTGGGATTAGAAAAGAAGAGGTTCTCGAAACGATAGACTTTGCTCGGATAGCCATAAGGGACGTCCGTCCCGTCAAGGAAGAGGGAATTGGCACTGAAGTCATCCGTGGAATAGGAATCGATGAGGTTGTAAAGCAGATAGGAGCGGTTCTTTTCAAAGAGGTGCATGGAGCCGATGTAATAGAGGGCGCTGGTATTGATCTTCAAGAAGTCGATATCCTCAATCGTGCCGGCATCCGCATCGAAGACGCTGGAAAAGCCTCCGTCACCGAGCATAAGTTCAACGCCCATGTCGATGTCGTTCTTCCAATAGGCGATATCCTCTTTGGAAGTGGAAAGATGAGTATCGAAGACAAAGGGATGCGTAACCATACCGGTTTCCGGGTCCCTGAGATAGGCGGAAAGGTCTTTCTGTTCGAAGGCATTCCTGAACAGGGAAGCCGGAACGCGGTGGAAGAGATGGGATTCGTTCATGAGATTGAGCATGGTCGAAGCCTTCTCTTTCGTCATTCTGCTTCCGACAAGGTTGATTCCGGAGGATTCCATTCCCTGCATTTCATGAAGAATTCTCTGGAATGTGACACCTTCTGCCTTCCAGTCGTCGACGGTGGCAAGAATTCCGTTCAGTGCCTCCTTCTGGAGAGAGGCAGACTTCACCATGGTCACTTTATCGACCATATCCATCTTTTCAAAGGCAGCGGAGAGAAGGAGCGAGACGGCATTGAGGTTTTCCCCCAGCTTGACCGTGGTGAAGAGAACGGAGGTTGTGAGAGAACCGATTAAATCATCCATGTCGTCTTCCAGTGTTCTTCCCTCTCCGACGGAAATAGTGGACAGAGTATAGAAGTTATTGAGCATCAGTTCGAGTTTTGACTGCCCATTGATTTTGGAGGAGGAAAGGCGGTAGATTGATTCGAAGATATTCAGTTCATTGGTGAATTCTTCCGGTGTGAGGTTGAGAAGGAGATCGACATCGATGCCGTTCAGGATATTGCCGTATCCGTCCGGCAGAGAAATGGTGGTCATGGTTTTCTTGAGGATGGAGACCATCACTTTCCTGAGAATCTGAGACTGCATGCAATCGGAAATGGAGGAAACGAATCCTTCCGGAATGGTGCCACCCTTCAAAGAATCAAATCCGACATCCTGCATTACTTTGAAGAAATCGACAAAGTATTTGATTTCGCCTGTCTTTGTGATCAGGAATTTTTCTTCGCCCTCATCAATCAACGCTTCTTCCGTCTCTTTGGACCAGGAGGAAACGTCGTCAAGCAAGAAGACGGAGGAGTCTTCGACCATGCCGAGGTCAGAGAAGAATCCCTGCTTCGAAAGGATGGAATAGAGGGCATAGCCGAAAGGATCCTTGGAGGAATTTCCGGTCTGGATGATATTCATCTTCGAAAAGAGGGTAAGTAAGGCGTTGAGGCGGTCGGGTGAGAAGGTGGCGAAGTCGAGATTGTCGAGATCGACGCCCTTGAGGAGACAGATGAGTTCTCCGATATCGTCGGAATCGGCAATCCAGAGAGCATTTCTCATCTCGTTGAGTGAATAGGGGATACCGATGCTGTCAAGATATTCGGCAAGGGAATTATCAATGATGGAAAGGATGGAAGGAGAGAGGAGGTCGCTTTCGAAACCAGTCTTGAGCAGGTCAGAGATTGCCTTGGTATCCTTGATATCCCTCAGTTCCTTTGTGGTGAGGAACTCCGGGTTCTTCTTGGCAAGCTCAATCATGCTGACGAGCTTATCGATTTCGCCACCACGTCCGTTGTCATCGCCCCAATTGAGGCTCTGCATGGTCTCGAAACTCGGACAGACAAGTCCGATGCCGGAAAACGCATCTTCCTGGAACAGATTGCTGAAGAAGGTATAAATGTTGACATTCTTCTGCATTCCGGAAGCGATTCCGGTGCGTTGTTCGGCATTGAAGAAGTCCGAATTGACGATCAGCCAAAGAAGGTTTCTAAGGACATCCGTATCGATGCCTTCGAGTTTCTCTGCTGTACTTCCCTCTTTGGATAAAGAATCCTGCATAGATTTGATGGAAGGCATCAGGCGGAGGATGTCCTCGAAATTGTCGATGAAGTTTTTCGATTCGTAGTTGAAGTTATACGGAGTGAGACCATAGAGATAAGAGGAGATGTTCACATTGCTCTGATAAAGAATTCCCTTCATGACGGAAGGATAAAGATTCTGGAAAATCTGACTCGCCTTGCTCTTTTCAAGAAGGTCCGCGAGGGCATCGGCAGTCTCCGGATCAGTGAAATCCAAAGATGTAAGGTTGGAAATGTTCAGTTTGCTGTCGTCAGCAAAGACGATACCGGCGATTTCAAACATCGTCTCGAACTCCGTCTTGAGGGCCGCTTTCTCCATAGATTCAAGGAAGGAGAAGTCTAATTTCGTGACATAGGCGGCAAGAGAGGGAATAGCAGAAAGTGAGGAAGAGACAATCTTCTCCAGTGACATCGTAGAAAAGAGCTGGGTGTCGAGAAGTCCCTGGTGATTGGTTTCGCCGCAGATGATGCTCTGAATTTTCTTCCGCTTCGCTTCGTCCTTGAAACACTCGAAGGTTTTGTCCTTAAGCAGGTTGGCGTTAAAGTTCGAGTCGATATCCATGCCGATGACGCGGAAATAGGAAAGGACGGATTCGAGGAATACTTTCAGATCCTGACTCCAGTCGATGTCTTTATACATGTCGCGGCTGGTCGGGAGAATCGAGAAACCCTGATTCTCGAGATAAGTTCCGATGCCGGAGAGGATGACCGGGAGGTTTTTCTTGACAGATTCCATCGTGCCGAGTTTGCTGACGGCACTGAGGTAGGTCTGCATCTCTTCATCGCTCATCGTACTCGTCTTGAGAGAGAACGATTTCACATCGATGGCGTCATCCTTGACAATCGGTTCGATAGTTCCAGAGTAAATTTCGTCATAGATTCCGTTGATGATGGTGAGTTCGCTGTCCCATTGGATTCCGGAGAAATCGAGTTCATCGATGGCAAAGGAAGCGCCGTTGATAGAACTTAAGGCGACATCGACAAGCGGGGGAATCAAAGCCATGACCATCGGAGAACGGATCAGCGTAGTAAGAAGGGAATCCACCGTTGAAGTCGATAAGAGGGCGGAGAAATTGACGGAGACGTTACCAGCCGCCTTGTCATAAGAGATAGTACCATCCTTCAGGAGCGGGGAAGCAATATCGATAACGGAGGAAAGTAAGCCGGAGAGGGAGACTTCGGTATCATTGAGTTTGACACTCGAGGCTTTATTCATGAGGGCCAGGTCGAAATCCTTAAAGCCGAGAACTTTGTAGAGCAGAGAGGCTTCGGTCGCATCCATGAAATCGTCCGCCATCTGAATCTGGCTTTCGTCCATGCCGGACGCTTCCAGACCCGCCTTGACCGTCGTGCGGTTGGTGACGGCAATTCGAGCCATCGCCGTGATAGGAGAAACCAAAATGCAGACAAAGACGAATTCCTGACAGGCACCGAGGATTCCGCCGGGGATACGCAACAAGGGAAGTCTTTTCTTCATCTTGGTTTCGACTTCGCTATTGCAGTCAATCAGGCCGGCTGTGAGACTGCTTTTTTCTTTGCTCTTCTTCTTTTCGGCTTTTCTTGCTTTTCGCTCTTTCTTGGTTTCGACAGGGAGAAACCAGCGGAAGATGCCATGATAGAAAATGGCAGTGATGAGGGAAATGAAAATCTGAAGAAGAATCATGCCGAGGAAGAATGTGACAAAAGCGAGGGCGCTTGTGGCTAGGGCAATGGCAGTCTCATAAAGGGACATGCCGTTCATCGGAGAAATAAGACCGGAATTATAGAGGTAATTCACCACGTAGGAAAAGATGGTCACCGTGCCTTCGGAGCCAGAAACAAACCGGGAAATGTCGATGTTGCCAATCCAGGCACTGATGGAGGGTGCCGTGCAAAGAAGGACGAAGATGAGAACCGCTTTCAGTATCGTCTTCAGTGTTGTCTTATAGATGCCTTTAATCAGGCCGACAATACCGGCGATAAGTGCGCAAAACACAATGACGAGGAAAACAATGAGCAGGATAAGTTCGAATGTTGATTTAGTCATGAAGGAATCTCCTTTCGATCTCTGAAAGAATTAGATTATGTACAACTATGTTATCATATTTAAGTCCTATTAATAAAGAGGTAAACAATATGGAAACTTTCGAGCCAAAACCGACTTCGTCCTCGGACAGAAATCAAAATAACAGGGGTGACCGGAAAGTTTTTTTCGGCGATTCCTTACTCAATGAAACGACACCGACCTGGAAAAAGGCATCTTTATTTGTGATGGGTTTTCTCGGGCTACAGGCAATTGCGATGATTGTTCAGATAATCATGATGGTCACTCCGCTCTTCGATAAGAATTCGCAGAGCTTCACGCTCTTAGGACAAACCCTCATCAACTTCATCAGTTATGTCCTTCTTCTCGGTGTTCTTTTGCTTTTTGTTTTTATCGGAAGCGATAAGATGGCAAAGAAAATCATCATGCCGTTCAAGAAGAAAGAGACTTATCTCTACGGTGCTCTCGCTTTCCTTCTGATTCTTCTCATCAACCTTGTCTTTTCCTTCCTCAGCAATCTGATTCCGGATTCTTCCTCCAACGCCAATCAGGCAGGAATCGAAACCATGATGAATACTTACCCTGTATTAGTCATTCTTATGACCGTAATCATCGCCCCAATCTGCGAGGAACTCACTTATCGAGCCGGCCTTCTCGACCTGGTCGGAAAAAGAAACCGCCTCTTAGGTATTATCATTTCCTCCATCATCTTCGGTCTCATCCACTTTGACTACACCCCGATTCTGAACCTGCTTGTCCCCGATCAGGGTTATTACCAGGGCGGCGAGTTCATCCGCTATACGGCAGAGGAACTTGCAAGCCTTAAAGAAACTTATCTCCATTCCTTGTATATCGAGCTCATCAATTTCCCCGTCTATCTTCTTTCCGGCATCACCCTAGCGTTGGCTTATTGTCACACTGGCAAACTCTCCACTTCCATGTTTGCGCATTTTCTCGTCAATGCCTTCTCCGCAATTTCCTTCTTTGCCAGTAGATCAGGTGGCAATACAAGCGAAAGCATCTTCCGCATTTTTCTGAAATAGCTTATGAAAAAGAAATTCAGCTTCTCCCTCTCTTCCCTGGCACTCAAAATCATTGCTGCCCTCTTGATGACCATCGATCACATCGGTCTTCTTTTTGTCCCCAATTCAAAAGAGACCTATACGCTTTACTATATTCTCCGTGCCATCGGAAAAATTGCCTTCCCGATTTTTGCCTTCTTAGCCGTCGAAGGTGCCTATCACACCAAAAACGCAAAGAAATATCTTCTACGCCTCTTGCTCTCTGCCATCCTTCTCGATGGAGTCGGATATCTTGTCGGTTATCTCGGCAAAATCAGAATCGCAGACAATCCCATCGTCGGCAACGCCTTCATGGATATGTTCCTCGGTGTCCTGACAATTACTCTTTTAAGGAAAAAGAATTGGTATTCTCTCTTTGCACTTCTTCCAATCAGCTATGCCGTGTTAAGTAATGTCACGGTCAGTGCGGATTATGGTACGCTCTTCAAGACCGACTGGGGAACGTTTTCCATCGCCTTATTTCTCTGTTATTTCCTCGCAAAAGAACTCTCCTCCTACCTTGTCAGAAGAAAAAACAGCACCAGCAGTGGATTTGATTTCGAAGTCTATCATCTGAAATACGACAAGCTCTTGGAGATTGTCGCCCTGTTCACCGTCGAACTCGCATTCTACCTTCTCTACCGCATCGACTACACCTCTTCTTTTATTCCTGTCGAGTTCGTACCGATAGGTTCCTATTCCTGTCTTGCAGCTCTTTTCCTTCTCTTCTACAACGGAAGGAAAGGGTACGATAAGAAATGGATCCAGTATTCCTTCTATGTCTATTACCCGCTTCACTTGCTCATCCTTGGCATTTTATCCCTCTTCTTCGGCGTCCTATCGACAATGTTCTGAGCAATTGATTTGCAATCAACGACTGTTTTCCGTATAGTTAAATCAAAAAGGAGATAATTACAATGATCAAAATCCTAGAAAATATCAGCGACTTTCCGAAAGCCATCGAGAAGAACAGAAACGTTCTTGTCGATTTCAACGCCAAATGGTGCGGTCCCTGCCGCATGATGGGAAGAATCATTGAGGAAGTCGATGAGAAAAGAGAAGACATCGTCTTCCTCAAGGTCGACACCGACCAATTCCCTGAGATTGCACAGAAGTTCGGAGTCATCTCCATCCCTTCCATGTTCGCTTTTCAGGACGGAAAGAGAATTCATGTGAAGATCGACGGCACCGAGGAAGAGCTTCTTCTCGGCGCCGTGACCGAAGAAAAATTCGAAGAGATCATCGATTCCACATTTTCCGCATAAACTGACTTGTTTTCTGCTTTACAAGTGGTAAAATACCTTTTGTCAATCAAAGGAGATACTTTACAATGTCCAAGAAGCTTACGAAAGAAGAAAAAGCCGCTATCAAGGCGGAAAAGAAAGCCAAAGGCGAAACTGTCTGGGCCGAATTCAAGAAATTCATCACCCGCGGCAATGTCCTTGACCTCTCTGTCGGTGTCATCATGGGCGGTGCCTTCAGCGCCATCGTCACTGCGTTCACCAACATCCTGTTGTCCATCTGCACCTGGGGCGTCCCTGGCGGTATCAAGGGACTTGTCACGGTCCTTCCGGCAGCCAATCCGACACAGGCCGGCGTCGAGGGAATCGGTCAGTACTTCACTGACCTGAAAGCAGCCACCATCGCCTATGCCGCCAGCCAGGGTGTCACCATCACCGAATCCTCCGATACCTTCGTTCAATGGCAGAACTCCCTGAAGACCCTTTACACCCTTCACGGAACGACATGGACTTATAACCTTTCCGCCGTCATCGACTGGGGAACCTTCATCAACGCCATTATTTCCTTCCTTGTCATCGGTGTCACTCTGTTTGTCGTCGTCAAGGTTTTCAACTCACTCAAAGCGCAGAGAACTGCCTTCGAGAACAAGCTCAAAGCCAAAGTCGACGCTGACAAAGCCGAAGAGAAAGCTGAGTAATCTAAACAACAATAAAACCCGCACCTCGGTGCGGGTTTTGTTATGTCTGGATTCTCAGTGATCCGATGTATAATTCGGACTCTCTTTGGTGATTTCGATATCGTGAGGGTGGGATTCCTTGAGCGAGGACGCCGTGATCTTAATGAACTGAGCCTTCTCCTGGAGCTCGGATATGGTTTTCACCCCGAGGTAACCCATACCGGAACGGATGCCTCCCAAAAGTTCAAAGATGACATCCGAGGCACTTCCGCGATAAGGGACTCTTCCTTCGACCCCTTCCGGAACCAGCTTCTGATGACCGGTCTGAAAATAGCGATCCGCAGAGCCGTGCGCCTGTTCCATCGCCGCAAGCGACCCCATGCCACGATAGACTTTGTACTTTCTTCCGTGATAGAGTTCGGTTCCGCCCGGAGCTTCCTCACAGCCGCCGAAAATAGCGCCCATCATGACGGTGTCTGCACCGGCGGCGAGAGCCTTGGTGATGTCACCGGAGTATTTGATGCCGCCATCTGCAATGATAGGGCAGTCATATTCTTTACTGGCCTCATAGGCATCCATGATGGCCGTAATCTGCGGGACACCCATGCCGGAGATGACTCTTGTCGTACAGATAGAACCGGGACCCATACCGACCTTGACGGCGTCGGCACCTGCTTCCATCAGATGTTTCGCCCCTTCATAGGTGGCGATATTTCCGGCGATGATATCCGTATCCGAAAACTCAGCCTTGAGGCGCTTGAGCGCTTCGACGACATTCTTGCTGTCTCCGTGTGCGGAATCGAGGACGAAGACATCCACGCCCACATCGTGAAGGGCTTTGGCACGGATCATCATATCCTTTGTGATACCGATACCGGCACCGCAGAGGAGTCTTCCATAGCGATCTTTGGCGGAATTCGGATATTTCTCAATTTTTTCGATGTCTTTGATGGTGATGAGGCCCGAGAGGTGATTTTGTTCATCGACAATCGGGAGTTTTTCTTTTTTGGCCTTGGAAAGGATCATCTTTGCTTCGGCTAAGGTCGTTCCGACCTTACCGACAACAAGATGGTCGGATGTCATGACATCTTCGATTTTCTGATTCAGGTCGGTTTCAAACTTAATGTCACGGTTCGTAATGATTCCGATGAGGTGATTCTCCTTATCGGTAATCGGGATGCCGGAGATATGGTAAGTTGCCATGACCGCTAAGGCATCCTGGAGTGTCTTCTCTTTTGAGAGGGTGATTGGATTGGTAATGACACCATTTTCCGAGCGCTTGACCTTGTCGACTTCCATGGCCTGGCGCTCGACAGTCATATTCTTATGGATGATGCCGATGCCCCCTTCTCTCGCTAAGGCAATCGCCATCTCCGATTCCGTGACGGTATCCATGGCGGCGGAAAGAAGCGGAATGTTCAGAGTGATATGTTTGGTAAGTCTCGCCTTGAGTGACACCATATCCGGAGTAATTTCGCTGTAGCGCGGAAGCAAGAGGACGTCATCAAAAGTAATCCCTTCTTTTACGATTTTGTCAACTGTTCTTTTTCTGTTCATCGCCGTTCTCCTTTCATTTCGTTACTTTGTGGACAATGAGATAACTCTGCACGCTGTCTGTCGTATGGATATAGAGATAAGGATAAGCAAGTTCCATAAAGAGTGCCTTCCCTTTGATGGGATAGACTCTCTTGAGAAGGAAGGATTTGACGGAATAATGATAGAGCGTAGTCTTTCCGTCATTCACATTGGTGGAGAGATAGAAGAGGGCACCGGTCTCCGGGACGAAGACCATATCGAGAAAATGTTCGGCCATATCCATTTTCACCGGAATCTTAGTGAGAGAGGAGAGTTCACGGATTTCATTCTCGAAAGCAAAATCGCGCTGGATTTTCTCATCATCCTTGACTTCCTTCGGAAGGAGAAAATCGCATTTGCGGATGATTTTCCCGTTCATGGAGCAAAGTAAGAACCCCGCCGGAGAAGAAAGGAGCATCACCTGGCCCCAGTCTATAAAATAAAGCTTCTGGAACGATGGGGTTCTGACTGTCTTGACAATATGGTTTTCAGAGAAAAAAGAGACGTTTCCTTTGCTTTGAAGAAGAATGACGGCCTTTCTGTTTTCAGAATAGAAGAGATTATCGAAATGGAAGGAATCCTTCTGAAAGAAGACGTCGTAGGTCTGATAGGCGAGGTTGACTTTCACAAGCAGGGTCTTAGGATTCTCGAGATCCGCGATATCTGCTAAAAGATAGAGATAGCTTCCATCGGGACTGAAAATCGCATCCTTATAAAAAACAGGCAATCCATACAAGTCGCTCAGGGTCAAAGCAGGAAGAAGTTCCGGAAAGGAGTAGACGACCACTTTCTTCGTAAAAAGGGAAGAGACGAGAAAAATATAGTGACGGTTTCTGTCCACTAGGATTTTCTTGGTAAAGTCCGTGTCCTGGACACCTTTGAGCACTTTCAAAGAGGAATCGAACAGGACAAGAGAATCCCTCCTTTTCAGAAGAAGGTACTCCTCATCCCGATATACGCTGAGAACGTCTTTCGCATTCTCAAGAAATTCCAGTTTGGTCATAGTCTTTGAATCACTTCATAAGTATATCAAATTGCATGAATTCCTGGTAATGCGAAGAGATGGAAATTTCAAAGCCGTAGTTCTCGCAAATCTGGTGGACAATGGCAAGTCCAAGGCCAGATCCTTTCCGTTCCTTGTCGCTGCCGGATTTTCCCTGATAGAAGCGGTTGAAAACTTTCTCCCTATCTTCATCGGCGACCTGGGTTCCGGTATTGTAAATGGTGAAGTGCAATTTCTTGCCTTCTCTTTTCAGAGAGATACGGATAGTCTTTCTGTCTCCTTCTACGTATTTCATGGCATTGTCGATGAGAAGGTTGAACATTCTTGTCAGATTTTTTCGGTCCGCTTTTTCCAGAATCAGATTCTCATCGATGTCATAATCATAGATGGTATCATTCTCAAATGCGACGGCATCGAAGGAAAGGCAGAGGTCGAACAGTAGTTCCGAGACATTCACTTTTTCCAGAACCGGTTCCTTGGTCTCCAGTTTACTCAAGTCAATCATGTCGATGATGGTCTCATTCATGTTCTGGCACTGCTGGTTGATGGTATGGACGAAATCAGTGTCTTCCGGATGTTTTTCCGCAAGCACGGAAGCGTTGGCGGAGATAATGGCAAGCGGAGTCTTCAGTTCATGGGAAGCATTGGCGACGAATTCTTTTTCCTTTTTCATCGCCACCAAAGTCGGTTTGATGAGAAGCCCCGTAATCAGGTAGATCGGAATGATGAGGATGGCGAGCAGGCTACCTAAGACAATCGAAAGGGTCGCCATCATCTGGTCCGTATTGATGATTCGCTTCGAAGAATCGATGGCGGAGTAAATGCGGCTATTCGCACTCAGGGAATAGTCGACTTCGCCCGGTTCCAAAGGCAGTTTCATTTTCTCATTGAAATACTCTCCAGAATAAATTCCGAAATAGAAGTTTCCTTTCTTGAACTCATCAAATCTTCCGTTTTGTACTTTTGTTTCAAAAACGGAAGAAAAAATAGTCCCGTATTCTTCCGTCGTCCCGTCTAACCAGATTATGCGGCCATCGGAGCGCTGGTATACAATCATCCCGCTGAATTCTCCACTGCCTTCGAAGGAATCCTTGTCGTCCCGGACAACAGATTTCTTCTCAGAATTATCCAAGGAAATCACAGCCTTCGGGCGTATGGTCTCCGCAACATTGTCTCTCAGTTCCTTGAAGGAATCTTTTCTTACATTGCCATATTGGACGATACCCACGGTAAAAACGACAACAACAAAAAGGACGAGGATGACGACAAGGACAAATAAAGAAATTCCAATGCGTTCGCGCTGTGCGACTTTTCCTTTATTCTGCTTCATCCTTGTAGTCGTCCTCACTCGTATTGAGCTTATAACCGACATTGCGGATGGACTTGATGGAACAGACGGAATGGAGTGCCTTCAGCTTTCTTCGGAGGAAGGAGATATAGACCTCTGCGGAATTGTAATAGGTATCCGCTTCTTTTCCCCAAACTCTCTGAAGAATCAGCCCTTTCTCGACGATTTTCTCCGTGTTATCCATAAGAAGTTCGAGGATTTGATATTCCTTCATGGAAAGATTAAGGATGACATCGTCTTTCGAAAGAGTATGATTCAGTTTATCCAACTTGACATCACCGGCGCATATTTCGTCGGGAAGATACTGGGATTTTCTTCGGGTAAGGACATAGAGACGGGCGAGCAGTTCCTCCAAGACAAACGGTTTGGTGACATAGTCATCCGCACCGGCTAGGAGGCACTGCACCTTCTCATCAGTGGAGACATTGGCAGTCAGGATAAGAATCGGGGTATCGACTTTATTGGTGCGAAGATCCTTAATGATGGAAAGACCGTCTTTGGAGGGAAGCATCAAATCGAGGACAATTACATCATAGAGGCCAGTGAGAGCCTCGGTATAGCCTTCGAGGCCATCGTTTTTCTCGACGGCATCAATTTTATGCATTTTCAGATATTCTTTGATAGCATCTGCAAGCTGCTTTTTATCTTCGACAATCAATGTTTTCATAAATTCATCTCTCCTTATTACTATTATTTTATACGATTGCGCAATTCCATTGTTCAATAATTGATTTTTTTCAATAAATCTTTTAAGAAAAGCGCTTTTACTGAAATTTCAATCCGTAATTTATATTTTTCTCAAAACACAAAAAAAGTGGGAGTAAATCCCACTTTTTTATATTTTATCAACTTTTATCGATTATATTTCACAATATTGCGATGAATGAAGGACCTTAAAGAATCATTGAAATCGTAGGCGGAACAACGGTAAGTCCAGTTCTTGTCAGAGAGGGATGAGGGGAGATTGAGTCGGGATTCCGCACCCAAAGCGAGGAGATCCTGAATCGGAAGGATAGCTGCCATACAGGGAGAAGCGTAACAGAGCGTATCAACGGTAAGGACAAGGTCTCGGTACGTGTCGGCACGGAAATCGATATGGAAAATTTCGCATTGTTTTTTCACGTCTTCACGGAAGCGGTTCACCTCCTCTTCAGAAGATGTCTCGAGATATCCGCGTAATGGCATATTGTCGTGGGTTCCGGTATAGCAGAAGTAATTGACGCCGGAATTGGATGGTTTGTGCGGATTGTCACTTCCGCCATCAAAGGCAAACTGAAGTACTTTCATCCCGGGATAGGTAGACTCTCTGAGAAGTTCGTAGACCCCCTCATCGAGGGTGCCGAGGTCTTCGGCGACGATAGGCAGATTCGTCTTGTCCCGGAAGAAGTCCATGCCGGGTCCCTTCTTCCACTGCCCGACTCTGGCATTGGTCATGCCGAAGGGAACTTCGTAGTAGCTGGAAAATCCACGGAAATGATCGATTCTAAGAATGTCGAAGAGAGCGAGGTTTCTCTTTATTCTTCCGTTGAACCAGGAATAGCCATCCTTCTTCATGCTTTCCCAGTCATAGATTGGATTTCCCCAGAGCTGACCATCAGCGCTGAAGTAATCCGGAGGAACGCCTGCGACAACGGTGGGATTGTGTTTCTCATCGAAGAGGAAGAGATCCGGATATTTGTAGGCTTCCACAGAGTCATAAGCTAAGTAAAGCGGCATATCGCCAAGGAAGGAGATTCCCTGGCTGTTCCCATACTTCTTTAGTGCTTCGTATTCTTTCAGAAATTCGAACTGGGTCCACTGGAAAAAGAGGAAGAGGTCTTCGTTTTCCTTACAGGCTCTCTGTTCAAGTTCCGGCGTGTAGTTCCGGTATTCGTCGCTCCAGTCATACCAGGCAGCAAAGTGATTGAGGGTCTTCAGGGTCATGAAGAAGGAGAAGTCGTTGTATTCCCCTTTCCGGACGAAGGAAACAAATTCCGGATTCGTTCTGTCAAAGCGGGAGAAAGCCTTCTTGAGAAGCGGGATGCGGTGATTGAAAAGTTTTCCGTAATCGACACGGTTCTCGAAGGTGAAAAGATCGGCATCCCTCACTTCTTTCTCAGTGAGAAGTCCCTGGGCGATGAGGTTTCTTAAGTCGATGAAGTAATAGTTGAGTCCCGTCGAAGAAGGAGACTGATACGGAGAATCTCCATAGGAAGTGACGTTCAGCGGAAGCATCTGCCAGACTTTGACACCGGCACTCTTGAGAAAATCGATGAAGTCATAAGCTTCCTTACCGAGTGTTCCGATTCCATAGGGAGACGGAAGGGAAGAAATTGGGAGCAAAACCCCTGAAATACGTTCATTTTTATTCATATTATTACCTTCTATGATTACTGTTTTCTGCACTCTAATATTTTAACGTTTTCGAATCTCTTTTCAATTAGATTCCTTCGTTTCTGAAGCCTTTCCGCTTGCCTTGTCACGGAGGAAGGAAACAGGCCCGCTTTTTCCGATAAGAATGCGAGAATAGGAATCATCATCCGAGTATTCCTCCCGGATCAGTGTGACAAGAAACGTGTCCTTACGAAAGTCATAGACCAAACGGAGGAAAAATTTCTCATCATCCTTCAGAACCGGGTTAACTTCCACTTCTCCTGTGAGCGGAGAGTAGGAAAGAAAATCGAAGAAAAGCTCCTGTTTGGAAAGGAAGGCGGAATAAGAGAGTCTGATTTTACGATTTTCACTCAGAGAGAGAACATCACTCTTTTTCTCCGAGGAACGAAAGAGACCGAATAAATCATCCAGTGTCACTTTCTCAAGAAGGGAGATCCGATAATGCTGTTCCGGATAGCCGGTTGCTTTGAAAGTCATGATGAATGAACCAAGCCCGTCTCTATTTTCCAAATCGATGACGAGAACATTTCCGGAAAGTACATGGCTGATTTCTTCCGAAAAGAGAATTTCCAGTCCTTCAGGAACACAGGAAAGAAAAAGCCGATGGACATAACCGTTCATCAGCTCAAAAGTCAATGGGACAAAATCCGAGAGATTCTCCTGAAAAGAAAGGAAAAGTGGCTTATCAGTCATTCTGGGCTTTCTTATGTTTCTTGTCGGAGCCGTTCACAATCTTATAAACATACGGATAGGAAGCAAAGGATTCGACAAAGTCGGCGATGACTGCTTCGTCGCTGTGGAAGGCAAAGAAGACCGTGATTTCCACCTGTTCCTTTCCATCGCTCGCCTTGGAATTCTCGGTGACGATGTTCTTGACGATAAGGCGGTATTTATCAGCCTGAGAACGGATTTCATGAAGAATCGGAATGTTCGGTGCAACGACTAAATGAACCTGCGGAGACCCCTTATCGAGAAGTTTCTCGATTTTGGTGAGTCCGAGAAGGAATGCCATGCCGAGCAAGGTGACGAGAATCGCTTCAACGATGAAGCCACAGCCGCAGGCCATGCCGATGGCAGCGACGAGCCATAGGGTTGCGGCGGTGGTAAGACCGCGGATGGATAGACCATTCTTGACGATGGCCCCTGCACCCATGAATCCGATACCGGAGACAATGGCGGAAGCGACACGGGAAACGTCAAGGTTCAGCTGATAATTCTGATTCGTCGAATGGGAAGCCTTGACTGCGACCTGGATGCCGAAGACGGAGACGACCATAAGAAGGGAACAGGTCACGGCGACAATGACATGGGTCCGGAGACCGGCAGCCTGCCCTTTCATTTCTCTTTCAATACCAATCAGCGAGGAACAAATTCCGGCAATAAGACAAGTCAGAAAAGTAAACAGAGCCAATCCCCACCCGTTTCCTTGATTGACCAGTGAGATGATGGCTTCATCGATATTGAACATACTGCTCTACCTCCTACGAAACTGCAAATGTAAAGAATATGTAAATAATATATCAAATTACCCTTCAATTTTCAAGTTAACCAAATGCCCTTGCAAAAAAACAAGAAGGAAAAAAGGCAGCCCGATAAGGAAAGGAAACTGCCTTTTTTGGAGGTTGTCTGACTACTTGGAGAATTATTCCGCTTCGACGTAGGATGAAGCGCCGTAAGTGAAGCGGGAGATGATACCTAAAACGGCAAGGGCGACTAAAAGAAGGAAGACGACGAGCATGATGACATTGATGGCATCGATGGGCTCTTTGGTTTTTCTTCCTTTGATGAAAAGGTAAAGTTCATAACCGAACAGGGTAAGGGAGAGAGGACCGGCGAAGTAACCAAGCCAGTTCATCTTGAGTTGCGGGACACTGGCGAGGACTCCTAAGATGAAGAAGATGCCAGCGAAAGCGTAAGAAAGGAGACGATAAGAAGGCATCTTATATTCTTTGCCTTCGGTGTTTTCCAATCCCTTCGGTTTCAAAACGGCGACAACAGGCATGTTGAAGGTGATATAGAGTGGTCTGAGAAGGAAGAGCATGACCAGCATGGAAAGGAGAATGGTCGGAATCATATAAGAGCAGTTATAAGCCAAGGAATATGTGATACCGGAGACAGACCAGTTCATCGTTACAGGTCCTTCATAATCCCAAATCTGGTTCCAGACAATGACACCGGAGAAGAAATGGGAGACAAGACGGAGAAGACCGGTAGACAACACAGCAAGAAGCGGTGCCCAAGGGTTCTTACGGAAGAAAGAACGGCGGAAGAGAGAAGAAAGGCCAATGACGCCAAAAGCAACGATGTAATCGAGGAAAAGGGTGATAATCACAGCATTGGTGTTCGGAGTCCAGGACATGACGCCATCCCAAAGGAAGTTGATTCCGGAAAACGCAATGGCGACCATGGTTCCCCAAATTGGGCCACAGAAGAGTCCGGCGAGAGATAACGGAACTAAGATGATGGTGATGCTTCCGCCATAGGGAAGATTGGAGAACGGAATGAGCTCCGCAATCGCCTTGATCACAACGGCGAGAGCGAGCATCATGGCGGAGATGACGACCTGAGACAGGGACTTCTTCGCACGGGAACGTGTCGAATGGTTCGTAATGGATTCTGCTTTATTCATAGATACCTTTCCGACAGCAGAAAAAGAAAATGCCTTGACACTCTGGTCAAGGCAAAGGTTCATTTCAAGTTCAAAAGGGTTTGAAGATGAGACTCCCTACACTGGTCTTGACCAACAGGTTCGAAGCGTCGGGTTCTACCCTCTCAACTGTTTTCACAGTCCCGCTGTCTACGAGTAAAAGCATATCACAAAGATTGGATTTGTCAAACACTTCTCGCTTCAATTTCCTTTTCAATCACGGAAGGAATGGCAGCAAAAGGAATGGTTTCATAAGTTCCTTTCGCATGGGAGGAATGGATGAGATAGCCTTCGACGAGATAAACCTTGATGCCGAGTGCGCTTGCGCAGTCGCCATCTTCGAAGTCATTGTTTCCGAAGACGATGACTTCCTCCGGTCTGAGGGAGAAACGCGTAAGGAGTGACTGAAAATATTTTGGATTCGGTTTGCAATAGGAGGAGTTTTCATAGCTTGTGACAAAGGCAAAGTCCTCAGCCATAAGGCCGAGAAAAGAAAGACGGGTCTCCTGTCCGACCATCGGAAAAATCGGATTTGTGGAAAGGACGGGAAGAAGTCCCTTTTTCTTGACAAAGGAAACAATCCGTTTACTTCCTATCGTTTTCTCTGTGATTTCGTCCAACTGCCGGAATTCCTCCGTATAGAAGGACTGGAAAATGGAAAGGTCTTTTCTTGCATTCGGATAGACGGACTCAAAATAGGACCAGAAAACTTCTTCATTGGTCCGTGACCCATCGTTTGTCATCATCCGATAGGTACCCTGATAGAAGGCTTTCTTAATCAGTTCCGGATCATAGCCATAGGCTTTCATTTTCTCGCCCATCAGGCGAAAATAGAGCTCGGCAAATTGGTCTTCCCGAATGCGGAGCAGTGTCCCGTCCAAATCAAAAAATATGGCTTTCAGCATGATTCTTCCCCTTTCATTTTCTTGAATCCAACAAGCTTCAGATAGTTTTTCCGGAGCGACTCGATTTCCGGGAGGATTTTCCTGACGGTATCCTTGACTTCCTCCGTGGTCGAAAGCTGTTTCCCTAAAAGCAAATGGTCGCCAATCGTTTTCACGACGGCAAACTGGTAGGCATCGGCGGCAGTGGGAGGATAACTGAAGGATTCCATAACAGCCATGGAAAAGAGTTTTGCCCAATACTGAAGATGGAAAAATGAGATTCTGTCATCAAGGAAATAGCGGACGGCTTTCTCGATTCTCGCTTCCAGAAAATAATCTCCTTTTTCCGGCCTTACCTTGCATAAATCAGGATAAGTAGAGAGACCACAATGCAGATCGATGGCGTTTAAGATATCCTTCTTCCTGACGCGATCTGTTGCGCCATCTTTTCTTTCAATCTTGTAGCCGTTCTTCTCAAGTTTCTCGATTTTTTTCAGGAATGATTTCCGATGGCGACGCCGATACCCAAGTAATAAATCATCTTTGTAATCCGTCTCCACTAAATAGAGAGCCGTCTTATTCTTTTCATCGATGGTAAGCAAATCAAAATAGTTGTTATCCCCTAAAAGGACTTTAGAATATAACTTTTTCATAAGTCTCAGTCCGCAACGGCGACATCGACAATGTCGACGTCTTCTTTGTGATAAGGAAGAGCGAATACTTTCGTGACGATTTCTTCGACTTCCTGTTCTTCCGGCCTTCGATAAGGAGGAAGCATATCGTGAGGTAGGAAGTCCTCATCCTCAAGAAGGTCCATCAAAGTATCCTCCATCGCAGAACGAAAATCTTCTCCTTTACCGATTGCCACGATGCCGGAAGGAAGATTGACAAAGGTGAACAGCATTTCGTCATCCTTCCTCAAGGCGACGGCACAGTATTTATAGGTCATGTTTTTCTCCTTTCTCAGGCAATACAACAACTTCCGCATTCCTCACTCTCCAACGGCCGAATTCCTCATTGGTCAAATCCTGGAAATAGCTTAGGATAACCCGGAAGATTCCCATATGGCCGACCAATAGGATCGTTTTGTTTTCATCCTTATGTTTTTCTTCCACAGATTTCAGAAATGGATAGATACGACTAGCCACATCAAAGTAATTTTCCCCGTTAGGAAAACGGGTGAAATACTTTCTCCGCAGTTTTCCGAGACCGGACTTATACGTGCACTTTCCTTCAAGGTCTCCATAGTTCATCTCGATGATGGCGGGTTCCACATAGACAGGAATATCTCTTCCTTTTGCAATAATCTCTGCCGTTTCTCGGGCACGGAGCAGAGGAGAAGTGTAGATTTCGTCAATCTGGTACGACAAAAGCGAAGCCCTTGTCGCTTCGGCTTCTTTCCTCCCGGTTTCAGAAAGTGGGATATCGGTCTGTCCCTGAAGAAGATGTTGTTCGTTGTAGGCTGTCTTTCCGTGTCGGACAAATAAAAACTTAACCATATCAGTGTAATTTCGGCGCTCTCTTATCCGTAATCGGTTCTCCGGGTTCGAAGGCAGGACCATAGGCCTTGAAGTCGCCTCTTCGATATTCTTTATAGGCTTCCAAGGATTTCGTAATGGCCCTGATGGCCTCCTCATGCCCCTTGATGGCAGTCACGTGCGTAATCTTCCCTTCCAATGCTTTGTAGACATTGAAGAAATGTCTGATTTCATTGCCGACAAAACTCGGGAGTTCACTCAGATCATTGAATTTCGCATAGAAAGGATCGCCTTTGCATACGGCGATGATTTTCTCATCGATATAGCCCTGGTCAACCATACGGATCATACCGATTGGCTTGGAATCGACAAGGGTCAAAGGAAGAATGGGCTCTTCGGAAAGCACAAGGACATCGAGCGGATCATTATCCTGTGCAAAGGTCAAAGGAATAAAACCATAGTTGGCGGGATAGACTGTCGCCGTGAAAAGGAGGCGGTCTAGGCGGAGCATCCCCGTCTCTTTGTCAAGCTCGTATTTACACTTGCTGCCTTTGGAAATTTCAACGACAGAGGTGAAGCTCTCCGGCTTCACCATTTCCGGATTGATGTCATGCCAAATATTCATTAGTTATCCTCCTTTGAAATTTCAGTCTTCTTATCTTCCGGACGATAGACTTTTTCTATCGTAGTAACCGGTCTTTCTCTTGTGTTGATCAAGATGTTATGGAGATAAAGTGAGTTGATTCCCATGAAGAAAATGAGAATGCTCATTACAAAGAGAATCAAGAAAACAAAGAAACAGAGATAGAAAGCAAACGGATTTTTCAGAGTGAGAGCAAGGATGAGGAAAAGAAGGGTGAGAACAAAGTTGAAGCAAGAAAGCACTGCGCCAATCTGGATTGGTAGGAACAGCGGTTTTGCCGTCGTCACGGAAATGAGATTGAACGCATACTGGAACATTTTCGAAATATGATATTTCGAGGAGCCGGCAGAACGTTTTTCGCGGCTAAAGTCGATTGTCGTGGTCTTGAATCCGACTAAGGGAACAAGGGCGACATAATAGCGGTCCTTCTCCGGAAGTGCATTCAGAGCATCGAGCGCTTTTCTTGAGAGGCCTCGGAAGCAGTTGACATTTTCCGGAATGACCTTTTTCCCTTCCAGACGGTTGATGAATTTATAAAAGATTCCGGCGGTGGTCCGCTTGAACCAGGAGTCCTCGTTTCTCGAGGCACGATGTGGATTGACGACTTCATATCCCTCCGAGAATCTCTTGCAGATTTCCTTTAGAAGAGTGACAGGATCCTGAAGGTCCACGTCCATCATGACCACATAATCGCCGTCAGCGGTCAAAAGACCAGCTGTCAGGGCGGCATTCTGTCCATAATTGCGGCTTTCCTTCACGATAGTGACATCGTCACGTGACATATAAAGTTCATTCATGACTTCCAAAGTTCTGTCCTTACTTCCGTCATCGACGAGGACAAAACCGAATTCATAGTCTTCAATTTTCTTGATGACAGGGTCCACAGCCTTGAAATACAAAGGAAGAGCTTCTTCTTCGTTATAACAGGGAATGACAATGCTGACTTTTTTCATTTTCCGCCTCCGTTCGTTTTCATTATTATAGTTTCCTCCCCTTGGTTTACAAAGGAAAACAATGGGAAAGACGTTCCCGTAAAAAGAAAGCCACCCCGAAGGGTGGTCGCTCACTTTCCGATATGACGGACTAATACGTCCATGATTTCATGGATTTCCGCTTCCGTCATTCCGGAGATAGCTAAGCGGAGACTGTGTTCGTCCATCGGGACAACATAGACATGTTCTTTTTTCAGTTCGTCTGCCAAATGTGGGGCATCTTCGACTTTCAGAGTGACAAAGAAACCTGATTTATAGGGATAATGGGGAATCTGTTTTTCTTCAAGTTCTTCTAAGAGGACCTTGCTCCGTTTTCTCAGTTCTTCCGTGTTCAGCACAATTTCCCGGTTGAGTCTTGCCCGCTTCTCAGGATTCTTGAGTACTTCGTGGATCGATGCCTGTACAGCTCCGTTGGGGACGGAGTAGGTGCCTCTTGCCTGGGCGCCGAAGGCGCGGCGGATTTCATCGGCAGAAGCGGTATCCGGTGCGAGAGCAATCAAAGCACCGACACGGAGACCATAGAGACCGAAGACTTTGGAGCAGGAGAATGCGACAAGGGGAAGGAAACTGTGCCTTTTTTCAATCAGGCAGTCGATGAGCGCACAATGTTTTCCAGGAACGGAATAGAACGCCAGATAAGCGATATCGAAGAGGACCGACAGTTCGTACTTTTCCCCCTCTTCTTCCAATAAATCGAAAAGTGCATGATATTCTTCCTCTTCGAGGCAGTATCCGGTCGGATTCTGGCAGGGATCATTGATGACGAGGAGAACTTTTCCGTTCTTCTTTCCGGCTTCCTCGATCTTATCGCGGACGGAGGAAAGATTGAATTTTCCTTCTTCATCAAACATAAGGTAGGTAACAGGAACCAATCGAGCCTTCTTGGCGATAAGAAGATAGTTGGTCCACATGATATCTGGGAGCAGGACGGAATGTCCGTCTTCAAGGAAGAGATTAAAGGCGATGGAAATGGCGCCGGTGCCACCCATCGTCGCACCGATGAAAGGCACGAACAGGTCATTCAGCTTCGCTTCCTTATCACCGAAGACAAAGGAAAGAATATCTTCGAGATAACCAGGATTGCCGTAGACACTCGGATACCCGAGATGCTCAGGAATATATTCCTTCATCGATTCATTGATCATTGCGACACCATCGAGTCTTTTGTCCTCGTTGAGAAAGACACCTGTAGAGGCGTTGATCACATGATTCCCTTTTCTCCTGTCCTCTTTTGCCATATTGTTGATGGCAAGGATATCGGTCTTACTGACGCTCTGCCTGCTTCGTTTAGCAACGTAGTCTTTCATCGATTTTTGATTCTCCTCAAAAAAAGCGTTAGTATTCTATCACAGGGAAATCAATCCGAAAAAGAGATGATAAATCTGTAAGAGCTTTCAGGAAGGGACCGGTTTCCCAATTGGTTTCTAGTGTGTTTTTTTCATATAAGTAAGGAATAGAGCAGGCAATCTTAAGTTTCAATAATTTTGCTTTGCTTTAAGACTGTTTTAAGAAAAATGTCTCGATAATTTATGATTTTTCTGCATTTGTAAGCGATTACACTTTGAACTATTCTTTTGTGGTCTTCAGTAATCTGAACGTTTTTTATTCATTTTTAATAAAAACGGATGGAATCCTTCAATCTTTTTCTTTTTTCGGTTTCTTAAAATTCTCTTAAAGGAAGAAACACGAATTCTTTATCCTTTCTAAAATCATAATGCGAAAGGGGATTACCTAAAATGATGAAAAGAAAAATAGTTCCGATGCTGGCGTTCTTCGCCTTACTTGCGGGCTGCAACAAGTCAGATACAGAAGCTCCGGCTACCGAAGCACCGGGCTCTGACACCGCTAAGCCTCCTGTCACGGAAAGCACCACAGTCAAGAAGGATTACACCATCGATGAGTTCTACGAGTACTTCGAGAATCTTGAGGACGGCAACTTCACCGTAGAGTATTCCGTCGATGCCTGGGAAACCACATACCGGGATATCTATACCAAGGATTATATCTTCTATGGTCTCAACGATTTAGGTTATGTTCTGCTCGATGCGTATGGCGAGAAAGCAGGAAGCGACAAAGTTGCCTACAGCCTCTATTATGAGGAGGAACAGGATACCTACGATATTGCCACCCCTGGCTATTATTATGATAACAATAGTGTTCAGAGAGTCGGAACCTCCATGGACAACTTCAACTATTTCGCCTATTTCCGTACTTATCCGGACAGCTATTGGTTCGAAAAGGGAGGCATCCAGAAAGATGGAGCCGACTTCCTCGTCACCAGCTATTACGCAGAAATGATGTTCTCTCAGACACTACACATCGCCAGCTATTTCTACTATGGGCAGGTTGCGAGACTATTATTCAGCTTCGACGAGGAAGGTGACCTCAACCTCAAGGTTCAGGGGAAGGTTGATGAAATCCGTTATGCCAACATCCTCGAAGCAAAGTTCAGCAAAGTGGGTACCACTTCGGATACGTTCATCGAGAAGTATTTCAAGGATGGCTTCGTTCTTCCGAGTGATAAAGCGACCGAGAAGGAACTCGAGCTCCTTCTCTCCGACACAATCCATGTTCAGGGTAAGATGACGAGTTACAACCCCGATACGAACCCGACGACTATCGACATCGGTTCGGTTGATAACGTCTATGCTCCTGGGGTTGTCTATCGCAGTATCATCAACCAAGCCGGAAACGATTTCCTCTATCTCAACCTTTACGAGAAAGATGCAAAGACATACGAGAAATCCCTCAACGCTCAGAACAAAGTCCAGGAAGTCGAATCTGATCGGAAAGTCAGTGATTACAAGACAATCAAGGACGTGATGGACCCTGATGCCATCCGCAAAGTCGGAGACAATCTCTATCGCTACTATGGCACCAATCTGATTGAGGTCCTTGATATCTGCTTCGGAATCGAAAAATCATACAGTCAGTTAGGTTATATCAGCGGTCTCACCTTCGAAGTCCACGATGGTGTGATTGATAAGCTCCATCTCTACTACGGAAACTACTACTATCCGGGAGATAACGATTATGTCGATGTTGCTCTCTCCATCACAAAGGATGGAAAGGCACCGGATGTTAAAGCAATCTCGAATCCGGACAACACGGCGGTGAAAAAAGCGCTTGACTACTTCAACGGCTCCCACTCTTATCGGATCCGTGCCATCACGGATCTCACCGACAGCATCTACTCCTCCAATCCTTCCAACTACTCCGAAATCACCTATGATAAAGGTAAGAAAGCCACTTATGTAAAACAGTTCAGTGCCGGTAAAGTCAAGAATGAATATGGTTATCTTGATACCAAGGACGGCATGGTCCGCTTCGAAAAGGCCTACAAAGAGGATGGCTCCGCTTACCTCCGCGAAACGGAACCTATCGATAAGACAGAGGATGCCTTTAAAAAGAACGCACTCTTCAATGTCGATGGCGACACCCTTATCCAGAAGAGCAAGTATTCTTCGACTGCCACGTATTGTTTCCAGGGCCGTGTCGGCGGATTCGGTGATATCGGTCTGGCCGACAGCGGACTGAACGAAGCCAAAGATGCGGTATGGAGTTCCCCTGTGTTCACCTTCGACGTTGTCGGAGACGAAATGACCCTGAGAACCCTTCAGTACAGTTACATGCCTACCGGTGCCAAATCCAGTACAATGCAGCTTACCTTCACGGAAGATGATTCACTGACTATCCAAGAAGATCTTAGTTCCATCGAAGCATACAAAGAGCCCGCCAGTTGGGCGGAGGAAAACGCAACCTTCAGCGAAAAACTTACCGCCAATTTTGGAGAAGATGCCAAGATGATCCCGTATCTATTTGATAAAGATCTCCACGGCAACTTCAAGTTCCGTTATAAAGGCTCCGATATGAGCTTCTACAGCCGTGTCAGCGATAAAGAAGATTACCTCGCAAAGTATGAAGCGGCACTGAAGAGTTCAGGTTTCACTAAAAAAGACGGAGAGGTGAAGGTTTATGTGAAAGACAGTATTCAGGCGACGATTGGGGCCACACTCAAGGAAGGGGTGACCTTCAGAAAAATCTGAAACAAAGGAGAAAATGTAAAATGAAAAAAAAGAATGTTACAGTCAGTTTGCTTGCGATGATGTTGATGCTCGCCGGTTGCGAAACGAAGACCAGCGAAACGGGGAAGCCAGCGACAGAAACACCGGCAACCAATGTTCCGGCGACAGAAACTCCTGCCACAGATGTTCCTGCATCTGATTCCGCCTCGGATCAGCCGAGCGATTCAACTGCTCCCGAACCGAAGCCCGAACCGGAAGAGCTGCTTGATTCCACCGAAGACGAAATTCTCGATGTCCTGAGAAAATTTGCAAATTCCAAGTCCTATTCCGTCTCCTATGAAATCAACGGCAACAAGTATAAGAATGTCGTCACGGATCGCTATATCTATAATGACGAAACGAAGTCCGGTGTCGTTCTCTACGATTCCTTCGATCCTTCCGCTACTAGCAACTATGAGAAAATCATCTATAATTTCAACATGGATGATGCCGGCAACTGCGTCATGGGTATGCCTTACCTTTATAACGGCGGCTACTACATGGCTTACCTGAATGATTTCTACGTGTTCACTACACTGCACTCCCTCAAGGATAAGTTCGCCTCGGCCCTCGCTTCTGGCGCCTTGACCGATTCCGATTCCACCATGCCAGGCAAGTGGCTTGTCTCCAGGACATCTGCCGGTTATGCTCTCTTCAACTGCTTCTCCGGCGCCATGTCGGGTTACAGCGAAGTCATCAACTTCGAATTCCATCTTTATAATGACGGCACGCTTCACGTCGAACTTCTCCACTATAAAGTCGATGAAAACGGCGGTGTCGTGGCCGATGAAGACGGTAGGAGAATCATTGAATCCATCGCAACTTTCGTTTTCGGTGAAATCGACACGGCCTCCAACCTTGCGATCGAAGCCAGATTCCCGGAGGGAGGTACAATCGACCACTATACGCCGAGCGAATTCGCCATGCTGATGAAGAAGCCGCTCACCATCGATGCAACCCTATCCTTGGTCGACAAGACCGGTGTCGAAAAGACTCAGGTCGAATCCAAGTCCGAAATCAACCTGAACAAAGATGCCGAAGAGTATATTTACATGGATGCTGAAGGCAAGGTCACCGGACGCAATCAGTATTTCAATGTCGATGGCGTAGCAACCAAAAAAGCTTTGGAAGGCGATAACACCATCAGAGAAACGAAGATGCAGTCCAGTGGCAAGGACTTGAAGTGGGTTGACACCGCAACCGATTTCTCCTTCTTAGCCATTTCTTCCGCCCTTACCGTCGACCCCTCCGATCCCACCGCTTACAGCTATCTTGACGCCACCAACGCCGGTGACCTGATTGATATGTTCTCCAACTTCTCCATCAGCTGGGGTATGTATGGTGATGTAGAGTCTCTCAAATTCTATAAGAATGCCGCAGGTGTCATCGATTCCGCTAAGGCCATCCTTTCTGACGGCGGTTCCGGATCGCTCAAGACTCAGTTCCACTATGAAGTCGAAATCAAACTTGCCGAAGGAAAAGAAGTCGTCGCACAGGAACCTTTGGAAGGCGAAGAAGGCACCGTCGACAAGATGACAGCTGCCCTCAGCAAACTCGATGGCACCCACAACGTCTCCATGAAGGCCTACTCCGGAAGAAATTCCGCTGACAACGTGGCCTTAGGATCCGAGAAAGTGGTTTCTGTCGAAGGGGAAGATGCTCTTGATTCCTTCCTCCTGTTCACTTATAGCGGCTCCACCATCAATAACCTCACCGGTTATAAACAGGATGGCGACAAGGGATTGATTCCGTTCAAGAAGCTCAGAAGTTCGACCAAAGTCCGCGCTACCGGCGCCTCCCTGGCGGACTATTCCTTCCAGAAAGCGTTAGGTTTCAGCCTCGATGCCAAAATCTTCTCGAAGAAGGACGACGGAACCTATACGATCAATGGCGCCGTCGACTACGATGGTCTTAGCAGCTACTGCCCGCTTGAATCCGCTTATGGTGCCGGCGATACCCTTTCCTTCAAGCTGAACGAAGCCGGAGATGCTATCGAAGAAATCACTTATCAGTACACTTCCTCTTATTGGGGAACCAGTTATTACAAGTACACCTTCGCCTATGGCGATGATGCTACGGTTGCGGACGAATATACCGATGCCATCAATGAACTGACCGCTTTCGTGCAGCCGACCAACTGGAAGGAATACTTCGATTGGGCAACAGATCTCACCCTCTCTGCCTCTTCCTCCTACTACACTGACTTCATCAAGTACTTCCGTTTCGATGGCTCGCATATGTACAACGGTACCGATGAGGATGCAAGAAGAACGATGGAAGAAGCGGAAGAGATGATCAAGAAAGTTCCGTTCCTCTGGTACGACAGACTCGGTACGGATTATTGCTCGATGGGTTCGAACAACTACTCCACCTTCAATGCCACGAAGGATGGTGTCGAAGGAAAAGGCAAATGGTGCTCCTTCTATATCAGCGCCGCCGGCACCTCCGACCAGAAGAAGGCTCTCTATCCGGAATACACCAAGAAGCTCGTCAGCGAAGGATACAAGCTCTTATCCACCAGTGAGGAAAAGCTCACTTATCGCAGCCACGCCAATAATGCCAACACGAAGTATCATCAGTACTACAACGCGGAGACGAACCTCCTCATCGAAGTCGCAGACAATCTCTCCGACTACATCCACATCACCGAACTCGTCGATGCGATGTACACCTTCACTCCGAACTCCAAGTAATTCGTAAAAATCTGTTTCAAAAAGAAAAGGCTCTCATGGTCTTTTCTTTTTGGTTTCAATTTTCCGCTTTCAGAATTAAAACAAGATTGTTATTTTTCAGAATAGGCTAGTCGGTTGATATCAAAAATAAAATCATAAATTGTTTCAGGGAAAATATCGCATCCATTGTTCAACAATTTCCAAATGACAGCAACATTGGCAGACATCAGGTATTCCGTGAAATACTGCGAAAACTATGTCTCAAGAATGCAAATCGTCGCCTTTAGGAATCCCTTCTTGAGTTCTTCCACAAAAACATTATCGCCAGGCTGATTGAAGAGGATGCGGTAGATTTCCTTCTTCTGAAAAATCTACCGGAAAAAGTCTCTGGGACACTTTTTGGAATCCATCTTGGGGAGAGCTGACCGAGATCAAGCATCCGTTCATCCATGGCATCTTTCTCCGCCTCATGAAGAACATCCTCCGGTTGACCATTATGATGAAAGAAGGTCGAGCGGTTGATGCCATCTACTTCGCAGAGTTCTTTCGTTGAGATTTTGGAAATGTCCTTCTTGGCGAGCAACTGGAACATTCCATCCTCAATAAATATTTCGTCATACGGATTTTTCTGTTTTCCTATGCCATTCGTGTCCTTCTTCTATCCTGAAATCAAAAGATTCTTCTTCATGTTTAGCGACAATCAGTTTCTAATTCTACTACTTATATTTAAATCAATAATCTGTTGATATATTTTCAGAATAACCGAATTAAAGAGAAACTTTCTCGGCAAAATAGAAACCGCAAATCGCCTATAATATCACTACTATAATGAATATGAGAATGATGACTATCTTTTCTGATTCCCTGCAAGATAAGCTCTATCAACTCGTAATCAAATAATAGAAATGGATTCTTCCGGCAAGAGGAATCCATTTCTATTATTTCAGTCATTCTATCCCGTAGAACCCCTCACGTGCCTTTTACTGGTCGCCTCTGTTGTCCAATACAAAGAAAAGGACATCCCCTTAAGGATGCCCATATAAGTGAGATGGCGGAGCGTCAGGGATTTGAACCCTGGCTAGGTTTCCCTACTGCCGGTTTTCGAAACCGGTCCCTTCAGCCTCTTGGGTAACGCTCCACAGCGAAAACAATTATACAAAATTTTCTTTCGTTTGTCTTCATTTTTTCGCCGTTTTGAAAAAGGGGCTGCGATTCAAGAAACAAAAAAGAGCGATTTGCCAGGAAGACTTTGTCATTGTTCAGTGATTTTGTCCCTATATCTTCATGTGTCTCCAAGGATGATCTAACGATGGTTTCTTTTGTTTC
>CAKVBX010000008.1 GCA_934725685.1 uncultured Bacilli bacterium | reverse complement strand
AGGATTGAAACGGATTCGCAAAGCACCAGGCAGTTCGAAGAAGGCGTTCTCGGGAACCTCCTTCCAAGGAAGCCGCTGGGCTCGGCGAACAACACTTAATTGGTACTACCCTTTTTTCCAAAAAAAGAACAAATACCAGCTACGAATTTTCGTTATCCGTTTACTTATTTTTTACACTTTGGTATAATTCTATCACCATCGTGACAGTTCCCGTCGAACCTGGTCAGGGCCGGAAGGCAGCAGCCATAAGATTGTGGTTCTGTGTGCGATGGCTTTTTGTTTCAGTATGAAAAAAGAGGAACTGATTTCGATTCTCGATAACCTTTATCGCGAAGCCAAACAAGCTGACAAAGAAGGAGAAATCCCCGTCGCCGCCTGTCTCCGTCTAAAAGACGGGAAGACTTTCTATTCCCACAACGAAGTCGAAAGAAGAAATGATCCTTATGCCCATGCGGAGTTCCTCGTACTAAGGAAAGCGATGGAAGATACAGAGAGCCGTTATCTCAAAGACAGCACACTGATTGTGACACTTGAGCCCTGTCTTGTCTGTATGGGTGCCATTATCAAAGCAGGAGTATCTTCTCTTTACTATGTGCTGAGTGATGAAAAAGCAGGGGCCCTCTCACACTATCACACCTTTATCGATGACCGCTTGATGGTCCATGAGGTCAAAGACGGAAGATTCACGGAATTGATGGATACATTTTTCCGAAGGCTCAGAAATCAGGAAGATTGAGTTGGCTTCTATGGTAAAATTCTAGAGGCCTATTTTATTCAGATTGGAAGGAGAATTCAAACAACAATGGATTACATGATTGAACGACTCAAGGCGATGAAGATTCGTCTTACCGATATCGATAACATTCTTTCCGAGGGAAAGGCAGACATCCCGACCATGACCAAGCTCAGCAAGGAGCGTTCCACGCTCGAAGAGCCGGTCCGCATGTATGATGAACTCGTCCGCAAGGAATCCGATCAGAAAGACGCACTCGATATGACAAAGGATTCCGATTCCGATATTCGTGCCATGGGCAAGGAAGAGTTCGATACCCTTAGTAAGGAAATCGAAAAGCTGAGAGAAGACCTCAAGATTGCTCTGCTCCCCAAGGATGAGAACGATGACAAAAACATCATCATGGAAATCCGTGGTGCTGCCGGAGGCGATGAAGCCAATATTTTCGCCGGCGATCTGTTCCGCATGTATTCCCATTATGCTGACCGCATGGGATGGAAAATCGAAATCCTCGACTCTCTTCCGACTCCGTTAGGCGGATATTCCCTCATCTCGTATAAAATCAAAGGAAAAATGGTCTATTCCAAACTGAAATTCGAAAGCGGCGCCCACCGCGTCCAGAGAGTTCCGGTCACTGAGGCAAACGGAAAGATTCAGACCTCGACGGCAACCGTCCTCGTCATGCCGGAAATCGAGCATGTCGATATCACCATCAATCCTGCCGACCTCCAGATTGACACCTACCACTCTTCCGGCGCCGGCGGACAGAACGTCAACAAGACGGAGTCCGCAGTCCGTATCACCCATATTCCTTCTGGTATCGTGGTCTCCTGTCAGGTCGAGCGCGACCAACTCGCCAACAAGGAAACCTGTATGGAAATGCTCAAGGCAAAACTCCAGGCAAAGCATGATGCCGAAATCGAAGAGAAAGTCGGCGGTGAAAGAAGACTGAAAGTCGGAACCGGAGAACGCAACGAACGAATCCGTACCTATAACTATCCGCAGAACCGCGTCACCGATCATCGTATCGGGTACTCCTGCCTGAATCTTCCTAAGATTATGAATGGTGATCTCGATGAGATGCTGACTGCCCTCAACGAAGCAAACCAAAAAGATCTTCTCGAAGAGCAGACAAAGCAGTTGCAGAAAGAAATGGAAGAAAAGAAATGACGGCAGGTTTTCCTGCCGTTTTCATTTCACAGAAATAAAGAAAGGTTGTTAGTCAAATGACATATCAAGAGTTCTTCATGAAAGCTAGTTCCTACAGAATACCGCTTGCTGATATCCGCGTAATTTTCGACGGGTATTTCCATATGCCGTTTGATGCAATTGCCATCCACGGAAATGAAGAAGCAAGGAAAGCGGATGAAGTACTGGAAAAGCTGAAAAGAGGATATCCGGCCAACTATCTTGCCGGTTATATCGATATCCTTTCCCTCCATCTGTTTCTCAATGAATCCACGCTGATTCCAAGAAATGAAACCGCAGCTTTTCTTTACGAACGTTTATATCAGAAAGATTTCCATCACAAGAAAATCCTCGATCTCTGCACCGGCTCCGGTTTCATTGCCATTGCACTGAAGAAACATTTCCCGGATGCCACGGTCTACGCCTCCGATATCTCAGAAGAGGCACTCTCTATGGCAAAAAAGAATGCCGAACACAACAAAACGGACATTCATTTTCTTTGCTCGGATTATCTGAAGAACATCGAAGACTCGTTCGATGTCATTGTCTGTAATCCTCCTTATATCGAAGAAGAGAACCGGGAAGTCTATGCTCCCTTTGAACCTAAGATAGCACTCTACGCCGGAAAGGACGGACTCGATTCTTACCGCAGTATCTTTAAGGATCTCAAGAATCATCTCAAAGATAAGGGTCAAGCCTATTTCGAACTGGAATCGACCAACGCAAAAGCGACACTTGACTTATTCGGCCACTACTATCCTGACGGATTTTCCTGTACTCTGGAAAAAGACTGTTACGAAAGAGACCGTTTCCTTGTCGCCGAACTAATCGGATGAGCTTCCCATCCAGGTCCTTCCCTCTACAATCAGCGTCAGAATCAAGGAAAGGATCAGAACGACGAGGCTGATAATCAAAAATATCGGTTTCAGATGAAGTTCGGAAGAACAGATGAGGGATAATGTCAGGAAAAAGGCAGTATCATAGAAATAGAGATACTTGAAATCCCTCGGATACTTAAGGGAACAGAGAAACACCAGCGGTATCAGAATGATGCTGAGCAGAAGAAGGTGGTACATGGTTCCGAAAGGATCCGTCTTCTGAATGACATCGATGAAATAGACAAGAAGCGTAATATAGCTGAAAGCGAAAGAGAAAATGCGGAGAGCTCTTGAGAACTTCATCTTTTTTGCTGCCCTCATTTTCAGTTTTTCTTTTTCTTCCATGATATTTTCCAGATCCTCTTCGATTTTGTCATTGGAAGAAGTCGCATTGAGGAAATCGAAAACAGTATCTTCGTTCGTATCCTCCTTGGTCGCCTGAATCACTTTTTTCTTTCTGCCCATGTATTTTTTGAGCATGACTGCATTGACACAGATTGCAATCACAGAGAAGATGACTTCCAGCCAGAATAAAGCAGCAAAATTGACTCCATCAAGGATATCGGTCGGATTAAACTCGAAGAACTCCACGATAAGTGTAAACAGTAACTCGATAAAATAGAGCAAAGTCGTTCTTATCGGACGAACCAAAGCAATCAATCCTGGCCCTAAAATGATTCCGATCAGAACAATGCAGCGTATCACAATATCAGTGGTCTGGTTTCCCTCATCGAGATAAAACAAAATCAGAGAAGGAACCACTAAAAACAGAGCCATGGAAACAAAAACCATGATGCGGCTCATATTATCGATACGAAGCAGAAAAGAGACTAATTTTTTCATCGCGTCAATTATACTTCAAGATAGAATCCTATGTTTGTTAAATCTTGCACGAACATCGTTTTTGTAGTTGAAAGCAGTTAAATTCTCCGATTTCAATAAAACGGCGTTTATATTTTCTTGACAAGCAGTTGACCTAATCAAACGGATGATTGTTTCCTTATCGAAAACATATGTGATTTTTTCGGATTTTGAGCCGTTACGTTCTTATTTTTTACATATCACCTAAACTAGAATAGAAAACTGCCCCAAGGGGCAAAAATCTATTCCAGAAAGGAATAATGCATAAAAATCAACCGTAATTTATATCTGATCCAACTCATAAAAAGAAAATAGAACGGACTCATAAAGGGAATTGCTGGCATTCGCAGGTGTTGGAAATCTTACTTGTTGAATACACTATTTTACGAATATCTAGAAAAAATGGGCTTAGATGAAGATCATATCATTAAATTCGCATTCGATTCGAGTGTGGATTTAAACATGATAGGCGAAAATATTGTTACACTTGAAAAAATCGTAAAGTCGATCCCAATAAGTTTATTACGTACATTCAAAACAGGATGATGGACAATAGCTCCTATTATCTCTTGCTTGACGAAGTCCAACTCCTTGACTGCTTTGAATTTATATTGAACAGCTATTTGTACATGAATAACGTCGATGTTTACGTGACTGGCAGTAACGCAAAATTCCTGTCAAAAGACATTATCACCGAGTTTTCCGGCGCGGGGACGAAATTCATATGCAACCTCTAAGTTTTGCGGAGTTTATGTCCACATATAAGGGTGATAAATATGATTGACTTACGGAATATATGCTTTATGGCGGTATTCCTATGGTCGTGCTTGAAGGGGCAGAAAACAAAGCATCCTTGCTGAAACGCTTGTTTGTCGAAATTTATTTGCCGGATATCGAAGTTCGACATAAAGTCAGAAACAAGGCCAATCTAGAAGATTTGCTCAACATTCCTTCCTCGTCCATCGGTTCATTCACGAATCCAGAGAAGTTGAAAAATACGTTTCATTCGGTAAAAGAATCGAATATAACCTCGGAAACAATAAAAATATTTAGATTACTTTTCAGATTGTTTCTTGGTTGAATAACCTACAAGATACGACATTAATGGCAAAGCGCATATCAATACGTTGCTAAAATATTATTTTCCAGATTTGGGATTTAGAAACGCATGGATAAACTTTAGACAGTTTGAACAGCCCCACTCAATGGAAAACATTATTTAAACGAACTTCGGTTACGAGGCTATTCCGTTGACGTCGGCGTTGTCATCACAAAGAAACAAGGAATCTGGAAGCAATCGGATGTCGATTCCGGCTGTAGCCAAGGTAGCAAACACTATTATATTCAGTCTACGTATTCTTTGCCGAACGAAGAGAAGTTTTCTCAGGAGACAAGACCATTTACCAGAATCGATGATTCGTTCAGAAAAATAGTGATCAGGAGAGATATGTCGCCTACATACTACAATGACGATGGCGTTCTGTTTATGGATATCTTCGATTTTCTGTTAAAGCCTGACAATCTCAATTTGTAATTCCGACACAATTTTCGCACGCATCCTATCATGGTTATATTTTCATGTTTCATAATAAGCAAAACGATATTCTTTGGACATGCCATTCTTCTTATCTGTTCAGAAACAATATTGCTTTTCTTGCATAGACGCATGAATCATAATTTTAATTGGGAGGTATTGAATCCTGGTGCCCTGACAAAGCGAAAAAAGAATCCCATATAAACTTATATTTATAACCTAATTACTTTAATGAGTCTCCCGTCTCGGTTATAATAAAAACCATGGAAGTGACAGAGGTAACCTATGGCATATCAAGCATTTTATAACAAATATCGCCCTCAGACTTTTGAGGAAGTCGTCGGTCAGCAGGCGATCGTAACCACACTCAAGAACGCCATCAAGGAAGACAAGATTGCTCACGCCTATCTTTTCTGTGGTCCAAGAGGAACGGGAAAGACAACGATGGCGCGTCTCTTTGCCAAAGCGCTCGACTGCAAGGAAGGCGTTGGACACCAGTGCAATCACTGCGATTCCTGTGAAAAAATCATGCATGGTCAGCATCCGGATGTCATCGAAATCGATGCCGCCAGTAACTCCACCGTCGACTCGGTGAGACAGCTGATCGAAAGTGTTTCCTATCAACCACTTCTCTCCCGTTATAAAGTCTATATCATCGATGAAGTCCACAACATGTCCGACTCCGCCTTCAACGCCCTGCTGAAGACCATCGAGGAACCGCCGAGCTTTGTCATCTTCATTCTCGCAACCACCGACCCTCAGAAAGTCCTTCCTACCATTCTCTCCCGTGTCCAGCGGTTCGATTTCTCTAAAGTCCGGGATGAGGACCTCATCAAGAACATGAAGAGAGTCTTAGACAACGAACATATCACCTATGAAGAGGACGCACTCCGCCTTCTCTCTTCTCTCAGCGACGGCGGTGTCCGTGATTCCTTATCCCTCTTAGACAAAGTTGTCTCCTATTGCGGAGACAATGTCCGGGAAAAGGATGTCAACGACCTTCTCGGCCTCCTCTCCCTGGATGAGGAAATCGAAATCATCAACGAGATTTCCAAGAACAAAGCGGAGGAAGTCCTGAAGAAAGTGAAGGAACGTTACCACCAAGGTCTCGATATCCGCAGGTTCCGTAACGACCTTCTTCATATCTACAAAGATCACCTGATCTATGCCATCACCAAGGATAAATCCCTCCTTGAGTTCCTCAAGGAAGAGGAAGTCAGAAAAATACATCTCAGCATAGAGGAATGCCGATACGATATCGATACGCTGATGCAGAACATCCGGGACAATCGGCTGAGCGATGATGTCTATACCCAGTTTGAGCTTGCACTCATCACCATGATGTCTCCGAAGCCAGTCATTGCAGTAGCACCTGTCGCCACGTCCAGTGCAAAGCCGGAAGAGAAGGAAGAAGAAAACAAAGGAAAGGCCATCGAGATCAAATCGACACGGGAAAGCAAAGCCTTTGTCACGGACCCGAAAGATATCGAAGTCAGCAAGGATGTCATTTCCTATACCAAGGACGATATCCTCTACATCATGTATCACTTCGATAAGGCGGAAAGAACAAGAATCATCAGTCTCTGGAACAACCTAGAGAACGAGTTCCTCGGAGAGCATTCCTTCGAAGCGAAGGCACTCTATGGATGCAAACCGAAAATCTTCGGAGAGAACATCCTCATTGTCACCAATTCTTTCCCGATGGAAATCGCAAAACTCAATAGAAAGAATGTGCAGAACACCCTGCTGACCATCACGGACAACTGCTTCGGAAAACCAATCAACGTCCTCCCTATCACAGAAGAGGAACTCATGGTCGCCTATGACGACTTCAAGAAGAAAATACCGCCGAAAGATGACCATCTCAATATCGATTTCGGAATCCGGAAGAACGTCAACGCTTCCACCGAATTCGCCCAATCGCTGTTCAACGACAAGGAGGACTGAACTTATGGATGACGAAAACATGAAGAAGAACAAGCAGGCGCTCGACCTTCTGATGCTTCAGACCAAAGCAAGAGAATTCCAAGACAAAAACAACGAGCTCCAACAAAAAGAGTATCAGGGAAAATACCAGGGAATTTTCATCAAGATGAAGGGAGACCACACGGTTTTCGATATCCATATCGACCAGGGTTTCTATGAGACAGCCGGAAAAGGACAAATTGAAAAAGCCTTCCTGACTCTTCTCGGCAACCTCAACAATGCCATCCGCCAGGACCAGGACAATCTGCAGCGGGAACTGCAGGGGGATATTGAACGGATGCAGAAGGACTCCATGCTCAACAATGCAGACAATTAAAACCATCACTGACCTCATCGACTCTTACAAAAAGCTTCCCGGTATCGGTTACCGTACGGCAGAACGCCTCGCCTATGCGACGCTTTCCCTATCCGAAGAAGACAAGGAGACTTTTATCCGTGCTCTCAGCGATGCCAAAGACAATGTCAGGCGCTGTCCTTACTGTGGGACGTTCTTTGACGATGTCTGTCCGATCTGTTCCGATACGACAAGAGATACTCACACACTTCTTGTCATCGCCGACAGCAAGGATATCTTCACCATAGAAAAGACAGACGGATACCACGGAAGTTATTTCACGCTGAAGGGAACACTCTCCCCGCTGAAAAACCGGACTCCGGAAATCATCGGCATCCCAGAACTGAAGCATCGGATTGAAGAGAATCAGGTGAAAGAAATCATTCTCGCCCTTCCTACGGACTTGGAGGGAGAGACAACCGCTTCTTATATTGCAAACCTTTATAAAAGCAGTTCGGAAATCCGGATTACGAAACTTGCCAATGGTATCCCGATCGGCACCAATCTCGAATATCTCGACAGTCTTACTATCACCTCTTCCCTGAAGGGAAGAATCGCCATCAAAGAAGGAGAACACCACGATGAATAAAGGATTATTTATCTCGTTTGAAGGCTGTGACGGATGTGGAAAGACCACCGCACTCAGCAATGTCCTCAGACGGTTAGAAGAAAAAGGAATCCATCCACTTGTCACAAGGGAACCGGGAGGAAGCAGAATTGCAGAAGATATCCGGAACATCATTCTGGATAAACGGAACGTCGAAGAAGATGCGAGAACCGAAGCGCTCCTTTATGCCGCAAGCAGAAGACAGCACCTTGTGGAAATCGTCCTCCCTGCGTTAAAAGAAGGAAAGATCGTCATTTCTGACCGCTATATCGATTCCTCCCTCGCCTATCAGGGATATGCTAGAGGCATCGGAATCGACGAAGTCCTTTCCATCAATGCTTTCGCAATCGACAATGTCTATCCCGACCTCACCTTCTTCCTCGATCTTTCTCCGGAAGAGGGAATGAAGAGAATGAAGGAAAGAACGAGAGGTTCTGATCGTCTCGACGATGAGGCGTTCAGTTTCCACGAAAAAGTCTATGAAGGTTATCAAATTGTCAACGAACGCTTCAAAGACCGCATTATCAAAATCGACGCAAAACCATCTCCCGATGTCATCGCTGACGAAATCGTCGAAGACATTCTTAAGAAACTGAAGGAAAAAGAAGCAGAATGAACAAAGAAATCTTTCTCCAGAAAGAAGAAAAGGCTGCCAAGCTCTTCGTCAATTCCAGAAAGACTGGACGTCTTTCGTCTGCCTATCTTCTCTATGGAGAAAGAAATGCTCCGTTGAAGGAAACAGCCCTTTTCCTAGCAAAGTCCTTAGGCTGTGAAAGAGATCTGCTCGCCTGTGATGAATGCGATAGCTGCAACCGGTTCGAAAAAGGAATCCATCCGGACTTCGTCCTGATTGATGGAGAGACGACAAGAATTAAGAAAGAGGACATTCAAAACCTGCAGGACCGCTTTTCCGAATCCGCTTTCGAAAAAGGACACCGCCTCTGCTATGTCATTCACCGGATAGAAAACATCACGGAAAAAGCTGCCAATACCATTCTGAAGTTCCTGGAAGAACCGAGAGAAGGGCAGGTCGCCATCCTGACTTCCTACAATCCGGACAAAGTGCTCAAGACCATCCTGTCAAGAAGTGTCTTGGTCCGCATCGATTCCTTGGATGTCGATAGCCTCCAGAGCGAACTTGTGTCCAAAGGAATCACACTCACTGGAGAGAAAAAGAAAAAAGAAGAAATGATATCCCTTTCGGAAGGACAGGCCTATTTCCTTTCCCATTACTTTTCCTCCTACGAAAGCGTTCGGAAAACACTGGCGGAAGACCATTCCTTCTTAGACGGGTATCAGATTGCCGAAAGTTTCCTGAACGACCTCGTCGCCTCCCGCCTTCAGGCAAGCTTCACTCTTTTGCTGGAGACAAGCAAGAAAAAAGGGGCAACGTGTTATAATTGGATGTATTTGATTCTGCACGAAGTCTTCGCATCCTGTCTGACAGGAGACGAAGAAGAGAATAATCCTTTTAGAGATGTCATTTCTAAACTGAGAAAAGACAAAGCACGGATAAAAAGAGCCGATGACGTCGTCAAAGAGGCTCTCGCCTATCAGCATGTCAACTACACCCCGACTTTGCTGGCCGCAAGGCTCTTGAAAGCCTTAGATGAGGAGAAATAAGCATGATCACATTGATTGGAATCCCATTTGATTTCATGGGAATGACGTATTACAGAACGGAGAAAGACATCAGTGTCGGTGACAGCGTCGTCGTGAAGACGCCGCACGGCACCTTTGTCGGCACCATTGTCAGAGAACGTGCCGCGACGGAAGAAGACCAAAAGAAAAAGGACTTCAACAGCCTTTTCCCGACGATTGAACGCATCGCCACTTTTTCGGACTGCTCTTTTGCCAAGTCCGCAGAAGAAAAAGGAAAGCAGATTTCCAAGGCGACACAGAAACAGGCTGATCAGCTAAAACTCAACATGAAGATTCTCAAGACCTACCTCGATGTCGATGATGACAAGGCTCTCATCACCTTCACCTCGGAGTCGAGAGTCGATTTCCGTGAACTCGTCAAGATTCTCAACGGCATGTTCCGCATGAAAATCGAACTCCGTCAGATTGGTCCGAGAGACCAGGCCCGCATTGTCGGCGGCATTGGTCCCTGCGGTCTTCCGCTCTGCTGTTCGACCTTCCTCACCTCCTTCGACGGCATTTCCATTGCCATGGCCAAGAACCAGCTTCTCGCCATCAACATTCCGAAGCTTTCCGGTCAGTGCGGAAAACTGATGTGCTGTCTGAAATATGAAGACGAAGCCTACAGCAAGATGAGGCCGCTCTATCCGAAGATTGGAGAGAAGTTCTCCTATCTGAACAAACAGTATGAAGTCACCGGTCTTAATCTTCTGACAGATACCATCACCACTTACAACGGAGACAACTACGAATCCTTCACGAAGGAAGAGTATGAACGTGTCAAGAAGGGTTTGGCAAAACAGGATGCCAAGCTTCTCAACCTGAACAAAGATGTCAACGCCGGTGTCGACCTGAGCGGACATGGCATTTCCGATACCAACAACCGTATCGCCCAAATCAAGAAAAACGAAGAGAGAAGAAAAGAAGAACTCCTCAACAAAGAGAAGAAAAACAATCAGAACAACAATAAGAACAGAAACAACAAGAACAATCAGAACAGCAATAAGAACAGAAACAACAACGGCAACAGAAGTTTCAGCGGAAATCAAAATCACTCCTTCGGAGGAAACAGAAAAGGAAATCAGAATCATAACTTCAGCCAGAAACCGAAGTCTACCTCCTCTTCCGGATTCATTCCCGTTTCGGAACTGAGCGACAGCTCCATCCTCGACATCACACCGATCAAGAAGTCCAGTCATGATAAGAAATAGGCCTTACGAAAACGAGAACGACTGCCTCGTCGCTCTTGTCACCACACCAATCGGAAATAGGGATGATATTACTCTCCGTGCCCTCAACTATCTTAAAGAAGCCGACATCATCGCCTGCGAAGATACAAGGAATACGTCCTTGCTCCTTTCCTATTACGGAATCAAGAACAAGAAATACGTCTCTCTTTATGCACAAACAGAAGCCAAAGAGGCAAGACGCATCCTTTCGGATGTGAAAAAGAACCATCAGAAGCTCGCCTACTGTTCCGATGCCGGCATGCCCGGCATCAGTGATCCTGGTGCCATTCTCATTCAGGCCTGCCAGGAAGAAGGCGTCCCTTTCACCATCCTTCCGGGAGCAACTGCCTCTCTCTCCGCTCTGGTCTTGTCCGGCATCGACAGTGCCGACTTTTCCTTCTTCGGATTTCTTCCGACCAAGGTCGGACAGATTCGATCCTTCCTCGAAAAAATCAAAGATAGAGAGGAGACACTGATCTTCTATGAATCTCCGAAGCGGATAGTCAAGACACTATCTTTCATGAAAGAAGTCTTCACGGAAGAACGGGAAGCCGCTTTAGTGAGAGAGCTGACCAAAGTCCACGAAGAGGTTATTCATGGCACGTTAAAGGAACTCACCGAAACGGAACTCGAAGAACGCGGAGAATGTGTCATCATCGTGAAAGGTGCCACAAAAGGCCAGAATAAGCTTGAGGAGAAAGACCTAAAGAAAATCATTCAATCCTACTTAAAAGACGGAAACAGCATCTCTTCTGCATCGAAAGAAATCGCTGAAAAATACGGACTCCGTAAAAGCGATGTCTACGCACTGGCACTGACACTAAAAAAATAGCATCACAACGACAGAATCGGCCGCCTGCCCTTTCGCTGGCGGCTTTTTGTTTTTTTCTTTCTCAGTTATCCAACATCTGAAACATGCAAACAACACATAGCACAACGTCCACAGTTTCTTACTAAATCTCAGTCAGAGAACGTAATACTTCTGGTCACCTTAATCATCAGGAAACTAAGGTGGATAAAACTTACAGAAAAAGAAGTCTTTCTTATTTTAGCGTGAGCATTTTAACAGTAGTTGTAGTAAACATGCTGTGCGTAATTTCCACAAATCTCATACTGAAAAGCGGAAATGAAAATGTCCGCGAAAGAAACTAACAGATGCTAAGCTTAGTACGTCAAATAAGCAAAATTACAGTTAACTAGATAACACTTGACTTTCAAAATTTGGCAGAGTATATTATCCATAAATTTCAGCAGATGTATAAAGGAGCATTTTATGAAAAAATCACTTTCGGTTGTCGCATTAGGCATCCTGCTCTCTTTCTTCAGCAATCAAACAAAACCAATCAATTCCTCTATCAATCAGCGCTTCCTTGCCAACAGGATTAGTGAAGAAATCATGGAGTACATAAAATGAACAAAACTTATCGTTTGCGGTACGAGAACGAAAATGATTATTTCAAAAAGAAAGTAAATAGTCAGATTCCTTTCTCTGCTACTGTAGTCTCAACATGGATTATACTTACGATTCTATTCATCGTTTTCCTTTGTATTAACAAATTTATCCCATTGGCACTTACCATTACTACTCTCGTTCTTTCATTGCTCGCACTTGCTGTTCTTTTAATCGCAGCGGTTTATCACTGCTATCATTGGTATAACAATTCCATCACCGAAGTCCATTGGGATTTTGATCAGGAAATCACAATCAGTGGCAATCAAGTCCTATCAAAGGTGACATCCGGAGAAGATACCTTTACCGAAGTGCTGTTTATCAGAAAAACAATCAAAAAAAAGGATTACACCATCTACTATCAGGACAGCCATCACTATGTCATCATTCCTGATGGCATCTCGCCTGTTTCCGAAGAGGAGGCGAACCACTTATGAAACAAGTTTATTCCTTTTATTATACGGGCGAAGAACATCGCAGCATTGAGAACAAAAGAGAAAAATATATGATTCTTTCTTTTTTCTTTTTTCTTTTTATTCTGCTTCTATTGCTTAGGGGTTATCGCCATACTTCTTTATGTTTTGGATTCCAATAATTCTCGTCCCTATATGTTCTTCATTTGTATTCCCACTGCGGCTTTTTCCGGCTTAGGACTCTATCCCGAAAATAAGAGCCCTACAAGGAAATTATGGTACGGAAAACAGGAGTACACCATTGAAGGAAACAAAGCAACCATCCATATTACGACGGGAAGAGGGATTTCCACAGCGGAAGACTTCATGATTCAAAAAAGAGTAGAGAAACCGGAGGGGATTTATCTCTACAAGAATCGCAATTATTACATTGTCATTCCACATCGGGTACAGCCGACCATCATCAATAACTGAACTTTCCTTTCTTCAGAAACACTTCAAAGAACAACATACCTTTCCTCCGTTTTCTCTGACTGTGAATGCCAGACAATGATTCCATCTAGAACAGAAAAAAACACCGAACAAAACATCCGGTGGCCTTTTTTTCACTTGTTCTCGTTCTCTTCATCGACCTGCTGATAATGTAACCGATACAATTTATCCATCGGAGCAATCTTGTCGATGATGAGCTTTGCGATATGATCGAGCTGCTTTCCTTCGGAATAGTCCGCTTCGCAAAGGAAATCGACTCTGCCGTCATTGAACAGTTTGGATGCCGGTTTCTTCTTTTTCTTATCGTAGACAGCGATGGCGATACCACCATTGCTTCGGACCGTCTTCATGCAGGGAACATCCGTCTCTCCATCGGCGATATAGACCATATTCTGGAACGGAACCGGTTTATCCTCATCCGGCATAGAGGCGTTGACCTTCGCATTTTCGGAAATCTCGAGTACCCCTTTGTTGATACGATAGAGGAACTGGGTCTTGGTGGTATAGTTCACGACGCTCTTCGGCCAGATTGCGACGCCGTCACGATAGAGGTATTCACAGGCATAAACCTTCTTGAAGAAAGGATAAATCGAAGAGCCTTCGATAATTTCCTTGTTTCCGGAGGAGATGATATAGTGCTGAACTTCGACTCCTCGTTCCTTTCCATACTGATCGATACGGGAAAACCACCCTTCGACACCCGGGAAATACTGGATATCCTTTCCGAGTTGGACAAAGCTTTCCCTGTTGATGGGAAGATTCTTTCTTTTTGCCTCTTCAATCATGAGATACATATAGGCAAGCAAAGAATCCATATGGTAGTTCTTAGTCAGTTCATCAGCCTTGGACCAGAATTCCTTCGGTTTGATGTTGAGGGACGGAATGAAGGAATAGTTCTGCATATCCGTTGTGGAGAGCGTATGGTCGTAGTCATAAATGAATGCGACAATTGTTTTTTTAGTATTCATTTTTTGTTCTTCCTTATAAACATTATAAGGAAAAACATGAAGATTTCAAAAAAGAGTACTATATTTTGTATCAAAAGATGGATTTCGAAGAGAATCATGAGGTATAAGGAGAAACACTGTCCCTTTTCTCAGCCATACAGGAAAAAGAGTTCTATAATAATGCAGGTAAAAATTATGAGAATCTGTCCTGAATGCAAAAAAGAAGTTCCCGATCATGACTGGTACTGCCCGTACTGCCATAAGAAACTTCCTTCCCTGAATCAGCCAATCAAAGGCCACGCCAGTCTCGGAAACCTTGACGAATACAACGCTAAGGTCGAAGTTTCCTGTGAAGACAGAAACATGATCCGGGACAAAAACCATCAAGTTTTCTCTTCCCAGGATGACGAGGACATGGACTGCGAGCAGCCTTACAGTTTTGTGACAAGAGAAAACGGAGACAGGAACTGAATCCGATCTCCGTTTTTTGTTCAGTGATGTTTCGGTTTGAAGGCCCTCGTCGCATTGACTGCCTGACACCAGCCATCGTAGAGTTCGTTGACTTCCTCGATTGGCATCATCGGATAATACTTCTTCTGAACGCTGTGGTTCTGTTCAATATCCGCTTTGCTCTTCCAGAATCCGGCGCCGAGACCGGCCATATATCCGGCACCGAGCGCTGTCGTTTCGATGTATTTCGGAAGATGGACTTCACAGTGGAGGATATCCGACTGGAACTGCATAAGAAGGGAGTTTGCGCTGGCGCCGCCATCGACCCGGAGTGCCTTGAGCTCGAGACCAGCTTCTTTCTTCATCGCTTCGATGACATCCTTGGACTGATAGGCGATGGAGAACAGTGTAGCACGGACGAAATTATGACGATCTGCTCCTCTGGTGAGACCGAAGACAGCACCTCTAGCCTCATCATCCCAGTATGGTGTACCGAGACCGACAAAGGCAGGAACAACATAGACACCGGCCGTATCCGAGACACGATTGGCGTATTCTTCACTCTGAGCAGATGACTTAATCATATCCATCTGATCGCGGAGCCACTGAATGATGGCGCCGCCCATGAAGACGGAACCCTCGAGAGCATAGGTCGTTACACCATTCTCTCTCCAGGCGACCGTCGTAAGAAGTCCCTGCTTGGAAATAATCGGCTTGTCACCGATATTCATGAGCATAAAGCATCCGGTTCCATATGTGTTCTTACTGTCACCGGCATGATAGCAGCACTGACCGAAGAGGGCCGCCTGCTGGTCGCCGGCGACACCATAGATATGGACATTGCCCTGGAAGAAGGAGGCTTCTCCGAAATCGGAGGAATTGTCTTTGACTTGAGGAAGCATGCAGGAAGGAATATTCCAGATGCCTAGGAGTTCTTCATCCCACTTCATATCGAAGATGTTATAGAGCATCGTACGGGAAGCATTGGAAACATCCGTATAGTGATGTTTGCCATTCGTCATCTTATAGATAATCCAGGAATCGATGGTACCGAAGAGGAGCTCGCCATTTTCAGCGCGCTTTTGTCCATCCGGAATATTGTCGAGGATAAAGCGAATCTTGGAGGCAGAGAAATAAGGATTCATTCTGAGACCGGTCTTATTCTGAATGAGATCCATATACTTTTCGTTGGCATCGCAATAGTTCTGAGTCTGCTTGGACTGCCAGATGACAGCATTATAGACAGCCTTGCCTGTCTTCTTCTCCCAGACGATGGTGGATTCACGCTGGTTCGTAATACCGATAGCGGCAACTTCCTCCATCGTTGAGTTCGAAATGACCATCAGTTCATTGATGACATCAATGACGGAAATCCAGATTTTATTCGGATCGCTCTCCACCCATCCGGGTTGCGGATACAAGCATTCGACTTCACGCTGTGCCTTAAAAACTTCCTCACCCTGATTGTTGATGAGAATGGCTCTCGTCGAGGTTGTGCCCTGATCAATCGACAGAATATACTTTTTCATGATGGTTGAATTTGTTGCTAGTGCAACGCTCCTATAAGGTATTATATGAAATTGTAAGGGGTTACTCCATTGTTTTTAGTAAAAACAGAGAAGCTTTTTCCGCCTTTGTTCTAACAAAAAAAGAAAACGGCGTTCTTTCGGAACGCCGCCTTCCTGATAGCCAGAAACGGAATTACTTAATGAGAGAATTCTTGCACTTTCCAGTAGCAAGATATTCATCCATGTTTTTCAGAGAAACTTCGATCATATCGACAAGGGCCAGATCCGTGGCAGAGCCGATATGCGGAGTGATGAGAACTCTAGGATAGAGATCGATGATTTCCTGATGGATTTCATCGCCCATGTTCTTCGGATCGAAATCCTTGTTGAAGAGAGTCTTCTCATGGTCAATGACATCGAGGCCAAGGCCGGCGAGATGTCCGTTCTTGACAGCTTCAAGGGCAGCCTTGGTGTCCATGACTTCGCCGCGGGCGACATTGATGAGAATGGTGCCCTTCTTCATCTTGGCAATCTTCTCGGCATCGATGAAGTTATCATTCTTGCCTTTGAAGTAAGCCATGTGGCAGACGATGATATCGCTGTTGGCAAGGAAGGAATCGATATCCTCGAATTCGACGACCTGCTTGGCGTGATCGGACTGGAAGACATCATAGCCAATGACTTTGGCACCGAGTCCTTTGAAGAGGCCGGCCGTCGTGCATCCGATTCTTCCGCATCCCATGATACCGACCGTGCAGCCGCGGACTTCTCTGGAAAACATCTGATTAGTGACCTTGAAGTGTCCCTGATGGGTCTGGTCGCAGGCATAGGCAGTGTTCCTGAGAAGCATCATGCCGAGGGTGAGAGCAAGTTCAGAGATGGCATTCGGAGAATAGCCGGGAACGAAGGCAGTCTCGATTCCGAAGTCCTTGCAGGCCTGGACATCGACATGATTGTATCCGGCAGTTCTGGTGAGATAGTATTTGAGACCGGCATCCTTAAGAAGCTTCATATGGTCTCTGTCGACGACACAGTTACCTCTAACCATGACGATTTCATAGCCGAGGGCGAGCTGATAATTGTCGTTGTTGAGATATTCCGGAGAGAGGACAAGCTCATAACCATACTGCTTGCCGAGCTTTTCGAAATAAGACTTTTCATATTCACGGACACCGAAGCAAATGATTTTCTTTTCCATGATAGTTATCTCCTTGAACAGATAATATCCGATTAGGCCTGGAACCAGGCAGGGTTATAGAAGAGACCAGTGTTCTGAAGAACAGTGATGATGATAACCCAGATGACGATACCGACAACAGAACCGAAGGTTGCGATAAGAGAAATATGGGAAGCCATTTCCTTTTCCTTATCGAAGTTGATGCAATAACCGACAGCGACAGTGGCCGGCGGGACCATCCAAGTGATGATGGCAGAGCTTAGCGTATTGACGGAGACGAGCTGAGAAATGTGCTGAGCGTTGGCCGGAGCACCGGAAGCGACAACACCATTGGCGTTGGTGAGGATACCGGTGGCATTGGCGATGAGCTGAATGACGATGAGAAGGACAAGGACAATGGTCGGAGCGACAAAGACCTTGAAAGCGGTCCAGATCCAGGCATACTTATCTTCTGCGGCTTCCTTGATGTTGGTTCCGCCGAGGGTGCAACCGATAGCAAAGAGGATGATGGTGCTGGACATGCCGCCGAGCGTATTGGCAGCCTGGAAGAGCCAAGGCAACGTGACATCGAGTCTCCAGAAAGCGACTTTGGCGGCATCTGCATAGCTGACATTGCTTGCGGGCTTGAGCCAGTCGGTACGAACAATGGCGACACCCGGGATGGCCTGAAGAAGCCAGAGGACAAGACCGGCAAACGTGGCGATGACGATTGGATTGAGGAAGACCTTCTTCATGATGGACTTCATCGACTTATCGACAGCCGGCTTCTTCTGATCACCGTCAAGGGCGATCGATTCCTCTGTGTTCTCATCGCTGAGGTTGGCGATGGCAAGATAGGCGTAGGAATAAAGGAAAACACGATAAGCGACATTCATGATGTTGAAGTTGTTACCGGCAGTGGAGCCATAGATGGCAGCGACAAGCGGATAACCGAAGAATGTCGTGGAACCGAAGGCGAAGAGGACAGAAAGAACCGTTCTCTTCTTCTTATCCTTGACCCAGATGAAGAGGAGCTTGGCCAAGAAAATGAAGGCGATGTAGAGAACGAATCCCATGATGAAGTTGAACATGGCGTCGACACCGGCAGAGACGGAGAAGTTGGACATGAAGGAGCAGAATGCTAAGCAGGGAAGGCAGACAGACATGACGAACTTCGTGAGAACCTTTCCCGTGTTCTCAGGAAGAAGCTTCTTCTTCGTGAAAAAGAAACCTAAAAGAATAAAGACAACAGTCTTGCAGATGTTAGTCCAGAGTTTTGTGTCGGACATGGCAAGTGCAAGTTTTGAGCCGAGGTCATCGGCTAAGAACAAAGATGTAATGGGCATTGGTACAATTGCCTCCTTAAAGCGCATAACATTATAGATAATGGAACAGAAAAGGAAAGAAAAAAACGCTTTTTTGCAGATTGGCATGTGAGTTGTTAAACATTTGATATAGATTTCAACGATGAACCATTAAGAAATATTGAAAGGATAGCCGCGATTATAGTCGCCATCATGATATAATCACTGATTGAAACAAGGAGCACTATTATGCCAATAACATTCTCGGAAGAACGACTGATCCGAATCGAAAACGATAACTATTCCTATCTTATGTATGTAGACGGCCAGAATATTCTACGCCACCTTTACTATGGAAACCGCCTGACCGATGTCGACATCGAGAATCTGACCTATGTCGCATGGGACTGGGCCAACACTTATTATGATGCCGAGGAAGAGAAAGAGAAATCCTTCCTTGACAACTACAATTCCATGGCTTCCCATGTCGAAATCGCAAGCGACGGAAACAATGACAAAAAAGGATCCACCATCCGCATCTTCCAGAAAGATGGCTCCTACTATACAGACTTCCGTTTTGTCTCTTACCGCATCTATCAGGGTTCCCCTGCTTCCGCAGTCATGCCCTATATCCATTCCAAAACGGCAGAGTCCATCGAAATCACTCTTCAGGACACCCTCTCCGGACTTTCCATGGTCCTCACCTATACTATGCATGAAGACTCCGATGTCCTGGTCCGTACGACAAAGCTCGTCAACAAAGCAAAAGAGACCATCAACTTGGAAAGGATGATGTCCCTCACGCTGGATATCCCGCAGACAGAATTCGACTTCATCCACTTCCATGGCGACTGGGCCTTGGAGCGTTCTGTCGAACGCAACAGAATCCCCTTCGGAACCACTTCCATCTGTTCCAAATACGGAAGAAGCTCCCATGTCGAAAACCCGTTCTGCATCCTTCTGGATCCCCACGCCGATGAAAAACAGGGAGAATGCTATGGCTTCAATCTCATCTGGAGCGGAAACTTCAAGATGGAAGTCACCAAGGAAAGACATCATGATATCCGCGTCAATTACGGAATGGAAGATGAAAACTTCGCCTATGACATCATGCCGGAAGAGACACTAGACCTCCCTCAGGCTGTCTTTTCCTATACAGACCGGGGTATGAACCGACTCTCTCAGTCCTTCCATGACTTTATTAGGGAACACATCGTTCCGGAACGGGCTTTCGGTAAATACAGAAGCATTCTTTTCAACTCCTGGGAAGGCTGCTACATGGACTTCAATACCGACAGCATCCTTTCCTATATGAACTGTGCGAAAGAAATCGGTGCAGAGCTCTTCGTTCTAGATGACGGCTGGTTCGGCCATCGCGATGATGACACATCAAGCCTTGGAGACTGGTATGTCAACGAAAAGAAAATCGACCTGAAAAAAGTCATTCAGCACTGCCATGACCTCGGAATGAAATTCGGTCTCTGGTTCGAACCGGAAATGATCAATGCCGATTCCGATCTCTATAAAAAACATCCGGAGTATGTCTTGGGTCACAGAATGAAAGAAATGTGCCTCGGTCGCCATCAGTTTGTCCTCGATACCGCAAACCCGAACGCCGTCGCCGATGTTGTCAAGGCCGTCAACCTCATCCTCGACACTTATGACATCGATTATGTCAAATGGGACAACAACAGGGAGATCGCCGACAATTTTTCCTCTTATCTCAACAAGAACCGCCAAAAGAGTGTCGATTATCTGATGACGCTCGGTGTCTACAGAATGTACCGTGAGATTGTGGAAAGCCACCCCGATATCTTCTTCGAAGGCTGCGCCTCCGGGGGAGGAAAATTCGATCTCGGTGTCCTGAGTTATTTCCCTCAGATTTGGTGCTCAGATGAGACGGACCCCGTTCAGCGTCTTTATATCCAATACGGCACCGGATATGGCTATCCACTTTCCACCATCGGAAGCCACGTCTCCAAGTGTCCGATCACTTCCTATCAGGCAAAGAGCGATATCGCCTTCTTCGGCTGCTATGGCTATGAATTCAATCCGACGCTTTTGACCGAGAATGAGAAGAAGGAACTGAAACCGAACGAGGAACGCTATCACCGCCTCCATCAGAAAGTCATCCTGGAAGGAGATCTCTATCGTCTTTCCTCCCCGTTTGACAGCAACTACTTCTGTGAGCTCTCTGTCAGCAAGAACAAGGAAAGTGCTCTGCTTCTCTTCTCCAACCTGAAAAAGGAAGGTAATTTCTACCGTCTCATCCGCATCCCCGGTCTCGATCCGGATAAGATGTATCAAAACTCCTATGACAACAAAGTCAGAAGCGGACGATATTATCAGAATGTCGGTATGAACTTCTATCGCTGGATGGATGAATTCTTCACAATCATGGTCGAATTCAACGAAGTGAAGTAAAAATACAACAATTCAGTATTTGTACCTAAAACGCTCTGCCACGTGGCAGAGCGTTTTTCTTTCCTTCAGTCTAAAGAGACCTTTTCCGGCTTTGTCCTAAAAGCAGCTGCATTTCCGATTTTAGACAACGTAAGATATCCGTTCATGACCAGATTCTCCAGGATTCGCTTTCTGAAATAAGTCGAATCCGATATTCCAAGATATTTGGCAATTTCCGATGCTTTTCGCTCTTTCCGATAGCAGAACGAAAGGCCCCTGCCATCGAGCTCTGTTCCATTCGGCACTCTGACAAAATGGAGAGTCGGTACCTCTAAATCTTCCACACCAGCATCATAGGTCAGATCAGGAAGAACCAACGTAAACTGCTGGGAAGTGGAATAGACATAAGGTTTATGTTTACTATCCACATTCTTATACTCTTCCATGATTTTATCAAACCCAGTTCCTGCCGCTTCCATCACGTTACAGAGGACCAAAACACCTGCAATCAATTCATTCCTTCTTTTTGAAATAAGACCGGATAAATCATAAGTCTTCTCCAATCTCTTCCCTTTATAAAATCCGCCTGGTGATGATATTTCCAAACGGTCTTTGAACATATCAATCTGTATCTGGCTGCCGTCAATAAAATAATCGCGGTGAACAACAGCATTTACAACACCCTCAAAGAGTGCACGTTTCGGATATGCATCAATGTTGATTCTAGTATCCTCTTTTTTGATCATCATATGATTCATTCTCATATCGACAAAATCCATGATGTAAGCGATGGTAGAGTGATATTTCCATTGAAAGTATTTACTGAGATGATACGCTCACTGCCTTTTGTCGTTCCGGAAAACACAGAACACTTCACTCCTGTCTTTTTCCCGTCATAACCATCAATGAAAAGCAGCGCACCATTTGTCAGAAAGCCTTCCTTATTCATGAAACCTAAAGACGACAAAGCTTTCTCCTTCAATTGCAAGCCATTATGATGATACTTATAAAAGGAAAACAAATCCGAAAAATCCTTCTTATTGTACACAAAATCCGATGTTAAAATATCATACTGCGAATTATGGCTCTTGATACTCATATCAACAATTTCTTCATAAGTTGCTCCATTAGTAAAACCTTCCCGTCTCATAAAGATTGATGGAATTCCTTTATATTTTAGAATCACCGGTTTAAACATAGATTCTTCAATCACTATTTTTATAATAAACCGTTCATTATCATTCACCGAATAACGGAGAAATGAGATTTTCATACTAGGCCTTGGAGCGATATGCTCATTGACTTGATTGTTGAAATAATTCCTTTCTCCATCCACTTCCTTTCTACCAAAACCGATAAGTTTATTGGTCTTATCTTCAACCCCTATATAAAATTCACCACCGGAAGCATTCGCAAAGCCATCTATTGTTTTCAGCCACGATAAAGGGTCTTCACGATTCAATAACGCTTTAGCCTCAAACTTCTCATTTTCAATTTTGATTTCACCGATGATATCTTCCAAAAACATTTTCATCCCCTTCATTTTTAAACTTCAAAGTCACTTCAATGTCAACTTCAAAGTACATTGAAGAATCATAAAACAAGCAAAAATAATAGGCTGCTGAAGCAGCCTATCAATAGATGGATTAAGAACGAGCCTGATAAACAGGTTTGGACGTGTCCTGAACAGCAGGAGGACAAATACGGTTCATGATGAAGACAGCACGGATAAGGTTGGCAGCGATAAGGATCATCATCATATAGCTGGACATGAAGAAGCCAAAGATCATGGCAAGGAGGGAAGGAGTAACACCCATACCAATTGCGGTATTGATGGCATGCCAGAAGTTGCTGTCGCGATAGACGGAAGACTTTCTCTTGAAGAAGATGATGATAAGAACGCTGGAGACAAGGAGACAGGCGACAACAGCGATGGTCGTCGTAAGGATGTTCATCCAAGTCGAATAGATTGTATACTGACGGGAAGAAGCATCGGCAATGTTGACAAAGTTCTTTTCAAAGCCATCTTCGATGTTGAGTTCACCTTTTTCAAGGATGTAATCCGTCAACGCCTGATCAGCTTCCGCATTGAGGTTGGCGAAGCCTTCATCGAGCTTTCCGACATAATTGCCAGAGCTGGCTGTCGTAGAAGTCGTGGCCGTGAAAGGATAGAAGTAAACTTCGATATAATCCTTCAGAAGGAAGCAATAGGAATGAGGAACGATGTGATTGGCGCCGTTGATATCCTTACCGAGAATGACAGTCGTTGTGAAGTTGGAGAGATAGCGGACAGCATCCGGATTGTTTCTGGAGAGGTTAGGGAACATGTAAAGTTCAAGATAGACTCTTCTTTCGACTTTCTTGATTGTCTCAGTGGTTCCGCCGGAAGTGCTGGAAGTCTTGGTTTCTTCGACAGTGACATCTGCACCGATGCCGTCGAAATAATAGTCCTTCGTACCGTTGGTAGGATTCTTGACATACGGGGAAGCACCGGATCCGGCGATATCGGCATACTGACCTTTGAAAAGGGCTTTGTCGCTGGTACCGTTGATTTCATTATTCCAATTATATTTATTCTCCGTGGAACTGTCAGTGACACCATAGAAAGCTTCATTGTCAAGACCGGACATATCAAGGGAATAGGCACCCGCATCATCTTTCTGAATCTTGATTGTCTTGAAATAGTCTTCTTCCGAAATGACGTGCTTCAAAGCAGTGGAAACTTCATAGTTGTTCTTGCTGGCAAAGACGGCACCGCCGTTGCTCTTGTATCCGTTCGTCAACGTAGGAATCCAAGGGAGGAAAACGGCAAGAACGAAAAGAATCATGGTGTAATACCACTTCATCTTGCGGTTGTCTAAGGCAGCCTGGTTACTGAATAGTGACTTGAATATGTTTTTGATTGTGAACATGTTTCTTCTTCCTTATTAAATATAGTAAAGATATACGCTTTACAAGACAATATTATCGCTTAAACGTGACTGAATTACAATAGAATTATCTTTCCCGAGAAAGAGAAGATTTGTTTTGTCAGAAAATCCGTTCTCTCTTCTGCATCATTACATTATCCAAGCGATGTAAAGAAGATTTTCAAAATCATAGACGAATGATTTTCCGATTTTCTCAATAAAAAATTAGTCATGCTTTTCCCCATAACTAGAAAGAAATTTCAAAAAAGAAAACAAGAAAAGAAACAAAAAAATCGTAACAGGCTGATAAACAACTTGATTAGAATTTAAAATCGCTATCGTTCAATTTGTTTCGATTTTATTGTTTTTTTCTCTTACTTCTAGTATAATTGTCATACAAATTTCGGAGGAAATAACACAATGGCTAAAGAAAGATCTACACCTCGTTACATCAAAATTGCTCAGGACGTTTGCGGTAAGATTCTCACCGGAGAATATCCGGAAGGAACCCTTTTGAAGGGTCGTTCCATTTTAGGAGCTGCCTATGGCGTCTCTCCTGAAACGGTCAGAAAAGCTCTCAACATCCTCGAGAAGGAAAAGGTCGTCTCTTCCAAGAGAGGTGTCGGTGTTTATGTCGATTCCGTTCTCCATGCTCAGGAATTCGCCAACAAGTGGAAGGCTGAAACCCAGATTAAGGATAAGTATGCAACCCTTGAGAAGCTCCTTATCGAACAGAAAGAGCTCCAAACCAAGATCAATGCTGCCATCGATGATATGAAGGATTCCTTCACCTATCAGACAACCGAAGCCGTCAAATTCTCCCAGGTCGAAGTTCCGCAGAACTCCTGGATCAACGGAAAGACCGTCGGCGAAGTCTACTTCTGGAATTACACGGAAGCTACCATCGTTGCCGTCATCGGCAGTGACAACATCGCCAAGCAGTCTGTCGGTCCGGATTTCGTTCTCCATGCCGGTGACAGAATCATCTTCGTCGGCAAGGACAACCTCACTTTCGACAGAGTCCTTTCCTTCCTCACCTATGGTGTCATCAACCAGGGTCAGGAATAATCCGTTTTTCTAAGAAACACTTGGCCATGCGGAGTTCCCGCATGGCCTTTTCTTTGAAAAAGCCGTTTTGCTTTCTATTCCGTTAATGAAACTTTATACTTATAAGCATGAACATAGATACTGATTTCGAAACAATCCGGAAGAGTCTCACCGGAGACAAGAAAAATGATGTCAATCTCCTCTTCCATGCCATCGACGAATACAGTGACCGCCCCTATGCTGCTGAACTGATCAACCGCATCGGAGATCTTTTGGGTGAAATCATCAACGGATGCGATCAGAAGACCGCTGAGTTCCTCAATGACTATATCCAGCGTCAAGTCAGAAAGAACTACGATCAGAAACTGAATGAAATCAAGAAACTAGTGGACAACGGAAAATACGAAGAAGCCCTCACAGCGAGTTATGAACTGGAAAAGGAACTGATGAATTCCATCGAGAAAGCAAAATCCGCCAATCCCAGAAATAACTATTCCTTCCGTTTCTATTTTTCGCCCATGGAATACGATATCGGGAATCTCTATTTCCCCGGAAATAACATTCTGCTACCGATTGATCCCGTCTCTCTTTATACCCTGAGAGGACAGGCTCTGTTTTTCCTCAAGCGTGATGAGGAAGCCATCGACTCCATCCGGAAAGGCTTCGACTATGACCCTTGTTCCGTCGATCTCTGCTTCCTATTAGCCGACATCGAAAAAGAACGCTATCGTTCCATCTCCTATTTATCCTACGTAGAAAAAGCAAAGGAATACATATACCAAGAGAACGATTTCTTCCGTTATCTGAGGTACCTCATCGACTTCTATACCAACATAGAAAAAGAGAAAAAGACGGCCAAAGAACTCGAATTCCTTCTCAAGAATGCAAAGACCTATAAATCCTTAGTCACCCCGTCAATGAAGGATGCAAAGCTCCGTACAAAACAGAACACCATCCTAAAACATCTCTCTTTGAAAGGCATCGACTTCCATGTCTCTGAGACCGTTCTAACGACTGCCGTAAGCGCCTACCGGGATTGTTTAGCTACAGGAGACCACGAAGGCACCAATTACTACAAAGCGGTTCTGAACACCTTCCTGACTCCAAAAGACAAGAAAGAACTCGGAATCTGAAAAATTGGTCAACAATTCAACTTTTGTATATAAATTTTGATTTTCCTTTTGCTATAATGACACCAAGGAGGTTTTCATCATGAAACTTGAAAACAAAGTTGCCGTCATCACCGGTGCCAGTTCCGGTGTCGGCAGAGAAACCGCCCTCCTCTTCGCAAAGGAAGGCTGCAACGTCGTCGCTGTCGCAAGAAGAGCCGAAAGACTCGAAGCCCTCAGCAAGGAAGCGGAGGAAAAAGGACTCATCGGAAAGATTCTCCCTTATGCCGGAGACATTTCCCTTGAAGAAGTCAACAACGGAATGATTGACTTCGCCATCGAAAAATTCGGACATTTTGACATCCTCATCAACAACGCCGGTCTCATGGACAACTTCGCTCCCGTCGATGAACTCGACAGCGAGCTGATGAAGAAGCTCATGGCCGTCGATGTCTATGGTCCCGCCTATGCCACCAGAAAAGCCGCCCAGGAATTTTTGAAGTCCAAGGTCAAGGGAAGCATTGTCACCATCGCTTCCATCGCCGGTATCTGCGGCGGAAAGAGCGGATGCGCCTACACCATGGCAAAGCATGCCGTCTTAGGCCTTGTCAAGAACACCGCCTTCAACTATCGTGACAGCTTACGCTGCAACGCCATCTGCCCCGGCGGAATCGCAACCGAAATGGTCTCTCCTGCCGCTTTCGCCAACGCTTCTCAGAAAGGTCTTGCCTCCGTCATGCTCGCCAACCAGTTCAATACCCCGATGGCCACTCCGCTTCAGATTGCGGAAGTCGCTCTCTTCTTGGCCAGCGATGACGCTTCCATTGTCAACGGCGCCATCGTCACCGCCGACAGCGGTCTCACCAACTTCTAATCATCTTCATGAGGCGCAGAGAAATTCTCTGCGCCTTTTCCTTTTTCCGTTATACTATCCTCTAGGGAAATTACCGATATGTATTACCTTTATCTTGGAAAACGGGGAGACTTCTCTTCCCCAGAACGGCTGATCGTCGAATATCAGAATCACTGGTACGAAAGAAGAAAAACGACTGACTGGAAGGAAATGGACGAAGAGAATCAAAATAAGCTTCTGAACGGAAGCGATAACCTCTACTATGGAATCGAAAAAGCAGACTTCGACAGCATCCTCTCCTGCTGGGGAGGAAGCCGTTTCGGATACAAGAATATCGACAGCGATCATCTCCATGACGGAGAAGAATCCGATTACGGAGAAGATGATGAGTGATTCTCATCGCTCTTTTCAAGATTGTTGATGAAATCAGGCGGGAAACCAAGTAAAATAAATCCATTATGAAAGAAAAAATACTTGTATCTGCCTGCCTCATCGGTGAAAACTGCCGATATGACGGCAAAAACTGTCTGCATAAGGAAATCATGCAACTTGCGAAATACTACGACCTGATTCCGATCTGTCCGGAAGTGAGCGGAGGGATGAAGACACCGCGTCCCTGTTCTGAAATCAAAGGGGACCGGGTCGTGAACGAAAAAGGAAACGATGTCACAACCTTCTATCGAGATGGCGCCTATTGGGCCACATCGATTGCACGGATTTATCAAGTCAGGCTCGCCATCATGAAAGAGAAGAGTCCGAGCTGTGGAAGCAAACTAATCCATAATGGCTCTTTCGATGGCACTGTGATACCCGGGAAAGGCATCACGGTCCGCCAGTTGGAAAAGATGGGTGTCAAAGTCATCGATGAAGACGATGCCAAAGAGTTATTAAAAACGTTGGAGGGAAAACAAAATGATTAATAACGAAAAATTCTCCCAAGAGATTAAATCCAAAAAATATGTCGTCGACAGAATGACAGAGATTCTCAATGACGGCTCCTTCAATGGACTCAGCGAAAAAGTCAAAAAAGACAGAAAGACTGGCATCATCATCAACATTGCCATCGGCGCGGTCTTAGGTCTCATCGTCGGACTCGTCATCGGCATTCAGGGGGAAGATGTCATCGTCGGTCTTTTTACCGGTGGTATCCTCTTTCTTCTCACATTGATTGGTATTCCGTTCATCTGCAAAAACGCCAAAAACAAATATGCGGAAGCAATCGCACCGAAAGTCATCGATACGATGTACGGCCCGAATGCCGTCTATCAGAAAAACGGCGGCTATTCCGCCGATTATCTGAGCGGTCTCAACTGCTTCCGTGTCAACAGCCTCAGTCAGGAAGACTACATCCAGGGACATTACTGCTCCATCCCATTCACAATGGGAGATGTCACCTCCTGGCATTATGAAGTCAGAGGAAGCGGAAAGAACAAAAGAACAGAAAAAGTCATCGACTTCTGCGGTTCCGTCCTTTCCTTCCGACTCAATAAGAAATCCAGCGCAACGATCAAAGTGGTAGAAGGATCCAATTTTTTGAACGGAGATAGCATCAACTTCGAAAGCTCCGCCTTCAACAAAAAATTCAATGTCTACTGTCAGGATAAGGAAAACGCCTTCTATATCATCACACCGCAGCTTCAGCTTGCCATGCTCGACATCGAAAAATCTATGCCAGGAGGAATCGTCTTCCTGTTCCGCGGAGAAGAGCTTGTTATCGTCATCAGCGGAAACACCACGACATTTGATCGAATCAATCTTAATAAAGATGCCAACTACAACATCAACGCAGTCCTTGATAGCATCCTCGCTCCCGCCTTTATCATCGAAAGCATGAATCTTGATCACAAGTTCTTCGTCAGCGAAGAGGATAGCAAAAAAGACGAAACAGCAGCCACAAAAGAAGAAAAGCTTGATGAGGAAGACAAAGCTTCTGTCATGAAAGGTGTTGCTGCTTCTGGTGCGGAAGGCATCATCAGCAAAGAAGAGACGGAAGAGATCAAGAAAACCATCGACGAAATAAAATGAAGACCTGGAATATCGCTGGAATCGAAATCGGCAACCGCTATGCTTTGGCACCTCTTGCCGGTTTTACTGATTATGCAATGAGAAAAATCTCCTACGATAAAGGGGCTCGGCTCCTTTATACGGAGATGGAATCCTGTGAAGCACTTTACTATGGTTCCAAACTGACTATAGAAGATATCAGACAGACAAAGCTCGATAAAGAGAACTGCCCCGAAGGGAAATTGGCCCTTCAGATTTTCGGTGGAAAAGAAGAATCGATTCTAAAGACGATTCCACTCATCGAAGAAAACGGAAAATACGATTTTCTCGACTTCAATTGCGGTTGTCCTGTTCCTAAGGTAATCAAACAAAGAGCGGGAAGTTACTGGCTTAACAGAGAAGAGGAGCTTCTATCGCTTTTAAGAAAAATGGTTTCTCTGTCAAGTAAACCTGTCATTGTGAAAATTCGCATCGGTTATTCCGAAATCAAGGACATTGTTCCACTCGCCCTGAAAATTCAGGATACCGGAGTTCAGGCACTCGCTGTCCACGGAAGGACACGGAACGAGTTTTTTTCCTCCCCTGTTCATTATGATGTGATCCGCGATATCAAGAATCATCTGAGCATTCCGGTCATCGCCAACGGAGAAATCACTCAGGACAACTTCCTCTCCGTCCTTTCTGAGACACAGGCCGATGCCGTGATGATTGGTCAACACGCCATCGGTTATCCGAAAATCTTTTCCGATATGATTCGAAAAGAAGAGGGGCTAATGAAAGAGGAAACGACACTCTCCGGACAACTTTCCGATTTGAAGAAACATATCGACCTTATCTTCTCCATCAAGGAGGAACATAGCGCCGCTTCCATCATGAGAAGCTTTGCCGTCAATTACATGAAAGGCTTTTCCGATTCCAAGAAATACCGTAGCCTCCTTGTCCATTGCTCCAGCAAAAAAGACTATCTGAACGCAATCACTCAGATTGAGCAAGAATGCAATATCGGTCATTGAAAAACGGAAAACGCATATTTTGAATTCATTTAATTCGGTTTTGTCCACTTAATATGACTGAAATACGCAAAGCATCTACTATTTTTGCGCAAAACATAGTAAAATAAACTACGGAGATTTTTTATTATGAGTTTTAAAACAAGAGACAGTGAAATCCTCAGATTATTGGATGAAAGTCCAAGCCAGTTTGTCGCTGTCGAGAATCTCGCCGAATATTTCAAGACCAGTGAATCGACCATCCGTCGCGACCTTCAGAGAATGGCATCACAGCATCAGCTGATGCGTGTCCATGGCGGCGCCGCAAGTCTTCACTTCTCCGGAAACTTCAAATTCGACCGTCTCGACAAAGAGTACCTCGAAAGAGAAAGAACGGAACCGGAAGTCAAAAAATACATCGCCAAGAAAGCAGCTTCCTTTGTCAAAGACGGTTCCTGCATCTATATGGATGCCTCCACAACCGTTGCAAGCATGATTCCTTATCTTCCTAATCACCGCAACATCTGCTACATCACAAACTCTCCGCTCTTAGCACAGAAACTGACGGAGAAAGGAATGACCTGCTATGTCACAGGCGGTGAGCTGAAGCTTACCACAAATGCCTTCATCGGATCCTATGCACTCGAATTCCTCCGTAAATTCAACTTCGACATCGGATTCTTCGGAACGAATGGTATCCATCCTCAGGCCAAGTTCACCACACCAGATCCTCAGGAATGCGCCGTCAAATCGGCAGCCATCAACAAATGCTTCGCATCCTATATCCTTGCCGATCACACCAAGTTCGATCGGATTGCAACGGCAACCTTCTCGGACTTCTCTAGGCCTGTCATCATCACAGAGCAGATTGATGACAAATATCGTTCCATTGCCAAGATGATCAAAGTCGACGTTCCCAAAAAAGATTCGATTTAAATTCAATATATCAATACAGAAAAGGAGATCGAAAATGATTTATTCACTTACTATCGCACCTGCGATGGACTACAGTCTCAATCTCGGAGACAAAGAACTCAATGTCGGATGCACCAACCGACTCAAGGATGATGGCTTCTCCCTCGGCGGAAAAGGCATCACCGTCGCCAGAATGCTCAACAACCTCCGCGTCAAGAACATTCCGATCGTCGCACTCGGCGGTTCCATGGGAAAACAGATGAGAGACATCATCGACAAGGAATATGACAAAGCCATTTACCTTCCCACTGAAGGCAATTCCAGACTCAATGTCATGATCACTGGTCCGCATATGGATACCCGTTTCAATGTCGAAGCACCGAAGGTCAAGGAAAAAGGTCTTGAGAAACTCTTCACTTATATCAAGAAGAACATCAAGAAGGATGACATCATGATTCTTTCCGGTTCCTTAGGTCAGGAAGACAAGGGACTCTATGCCAAAATCATTTCGGAATACCTCAATCCTGTCGGTGCCATCGCCATTCTCGACACCACCGGTGAATCCTTGGAAAGAGCTCTTCCCACCCGTCCATTCATGATCAAGCCGAACGATGAGGAACTTGCGGAACTCTTAGGAAAACCAATGAACACCGATGAGGACATCCTCGCTGGTGGCGAAGAACTCAAGAAGAAAGGACCTATCTCCGTCCTTGTCACAAGAGGAAGCAAAGGTGCCTATTACTTTGCGGAAGACGGTCACATCTATCACTGCTCCAACGCACACGGCACACAGATTTCTGCAGTCGGAGCCGGTGATTCCTCCATCTCCGGTTTCATCAAAGGACTTTCTGAAAAGGTCAGCATCGAAAAAAGACTTCAGTATTCGATGGCTGCCGGCGGCGCAACTGCTTTCAGCGAACACTTAGGATCCTATAAGCTCTGGAAGTCCTTGCTCCCGCAGATTAAGGTCACCCTGATCAAGTAATCAGACTGAAAAATCAAATCGCCTCTCTTCAAAGGAAGAAAGGCGATTTTTTATGTGTTATTTAACCAACTTTTACAAAATAATTAAAGTTTATTTCTTCAGATTCTCTATGAACGTACGATAAGAAATGCACTTAAGTTTTCTCTTCTTTTCTTCTGGTATTCTAGTATTTTCCAGTTCTTTTCTATCAAAAAGAACAATATAATCCGCTTCTTCCAATGCGTAAACAATCTTTCCGCCTTTCTTATAGAATACCTCTTTATACTTCAGAATTTCGTCGGCCTCCTCTGCGAAAACAGAATAAAAAACAAAGAACTTCTTCTTCCAAAAGAACTTATCGAAATGGCTTAAGTCTTCCTTCAGTTCCCCGCAATTGAAGAACTCCTCTCTTTTCTTTGAGACTTCTTTCTTTTTCTCTTTCCGGAGCCTGTTTTCTTTCAGCACAAAGAGAAAATAATCCGTATCATTGAGACAATCCGGATAGAGTTCAAGTGATTCCTTTACAGTGATGTTCTTTTCCTGAAGCAGACGGAGGAACACTTCCATCGTCATCAAAGCATCATCGTCGCTCCGATGATACGTAAAGCTGTTCAAGGAGAACTGCTCGATCAGATGGTCGAGCCCGCTCGGATTCTTTCTCTGATACATCCGCTGTTCCATTTTCTGAATATCGAAGAAACGGAACCTGATGACAGGAAGCGAATATCTCGTACAAGTATAGGAGAGATAGGAAACATCCTGATGGACGGCAAAACCGAAACAGATGGTATCTTTGTCTTCGAGAAGCTCTTTGATTTCCTGATAGAACTTCGGAAACGTGAAAGCACGCTGGAAACGGTAAAGTGGATAGGCGAGTTTGATTCCTTCTCCCGTCCTCACGTTGCCGAGAAGAAACTTCGCATTCGGATTCATCAGAATATCTTTCTTTTTCAGGATGTGGAAAGCCTCATCGGTTTTGACAAAACCGAAGGAACACATTTTGCCTTCCCCATTGAGACAGTTGGCACATTCCACATCAAAAAAGACATAATTCATACTTCAATATTGTATCAGCATTCGAAAACGAAAAGAGACAAAGAAGACAAAAATCGACGATATTCCATCCACGGAATTTCTTTCTTTTTCTCTTTTGATTAGAATATTCCCATATGAAAAGAAAAGATTTATTCCAAGGCATCAAAGGATGCATCTTCGACATGGACGGAACGCTCGTCGATTCCCTCGGCATCTGGGCCGATATCGACCGACGTTTCTTCCTCCTTCACCAGAGAGAAGTTCCGGAAGAATATGAGCAGAGAATCGCTCACATGAATTTTGTCGATATCGCAAAATTCACAAAGAACGAATACGGATTTCAGGAATCCATCGAGGAAATCATGAAAATATGGACCGACTGGTCCATGGAAGCCTATCGTAACGATATCCTCGCCAAACCGGGAGCCAAAGAATTCCTCGCCTATATCAAGAACGAACTAAAACTTCCCATCACCCTCGCCACGGCAAACAGAAAAGAACTCTATGAGCCCTGTCTGAAAAGAAACAGGCTTGACGAATTCTTCTCCCATGCACTCAACGTCAACGATCTCAACAGCACCAAAGGAGAGCCACTCATCTATCAGAAACTGGCTGAATTCATGCATACCGAACCGAAAGAGACCCTCGTCTTCGAAGATATCCTCATCGCCGTGCGAACTGCCCACAATGCAGGATTCCGTGTCGCAGCCGTCTATGACAAAGGAAACCGGAAAGACGCAAGGGAAATCATCGAGAACTCGGATTTCTATATCACTTCCTATCCTGAGATTGTGTGAACCACAATCTTTTTTGAACAAGAGCTGTTTTTCTGTCCGAAGTCAGGAAAAACAGTTTTCACTCATTGTTTCATCCCTTTCCTTTTCCTATAATAATGCAGTACCACTGTTTTGGGGAGTAGTTGGATTTTTGTCACTCGACAGCACGAAGGCTGAATAGCCTACCGGGTGACAACCGGAATCTTACCGGCAACAAGACCGGGCAGTGACAAAGGGTTATTTCACCATGAAGAAAGTAGAAGAGAAGAAGAAAGCTCAGGATGTTTTTCCGTCTCATGCAAAAAGCATTGAAGAGACCGGAGAACATTTTCAGACCGATCTCAAGAACGGTCTGAGCGAAGAAGAAGCGAAGAGAAGACTGGAAGAATACGGGAAGAACAAGCTGGAAGAAGGAAAGAAGGATCCTTTCATCATCAAGTTCCTGAAGCAGTTCATCGAACCGATGGTCATCGTCCTTCTCATCGCTGCCGTCATTTCCCTCGTTATTTTCTTCGTCAACCTCGCCATGGGCAAAAAGAGCGATGAATGGATTGATGCCATTGTCATCATCGCCATCGTCATCATTAACGCCCTTATCGGTTCCATCCAGGAACAGAAGGCAGAACAGTCCCTCGATGCCCTGAAGAAACTCGCTTCCCCGATGTGCACCGTCAAAAGAGACGGCAAGAATGTCAACATCAAGAGCGAAGACATCGTTCCGGGCGACCTTGTTGTCCTCGAGGAAGGAACCATCGCTCCTGCCGATATCCGTCTCATCGCTTCCGTTGATTTGAAGAGCGATGAATCAAGCCTCACCGGCGAATCCGTTCCTGCAGAAAAAGATGCCAAATCCATTCTGAAGGAAGATGTCGTCACAAACGACAAATCCAATATGGTCTTCTCCTCATGCCCGATTTCCTACGGCAGAGGACTCGGTATCGTCACCGGCACCGGTATGAATACCGAAGTCGGTAAGATTGCGACAATGCTCAGCGAGAGCGAAGACGATGAGACTCCGCTTCAGAAAAAGCTCGCCGTCCTTTCCAAGCAGTTAGGAATCATCTGTCTTGTCATTGTCATTGTCACATTCCTCGCTGGCTTTATCTGGGCCATCATCAACATCGCCACATCCGGCGGAGATTGGTCAAAGCTCGGCTGGGAAACCCTCGACTTATTCGAAGAATCCATCGCCTTAGCCGTCGCCGCCATTCCGGAAGGACTTTCCGCCATTGTCACAATTGCCCTAGCCCTCGGTGTAGGCAAGATGGTCAAAGTCAACACCATTGTCAGAAAGCTTCCCTCGGTCGAGACGCTCGGTTCCGTCACCGTCGTCTGTTCCGATAAGACCGGTACCCTGACTCAGAACAAAATGACCGTCAAGAAGGTCTATCTCGACGGAGAGACCTTTGACGGAGATAAGATTGATGTCGCCAAGGTCGCCTTCCTCAGCAAGGGCATGATGCTCTGCTCCAACGCCTCCATCAAAGGAGACCGGTACGGAGATCCGACCGAACTCGCCCTGCTCGATTATGCCAAGACCTTCGGCTACGAAAAAGAAACGATTGAAGAGAAAGAGCAGAACCGACTCGACGAGCTCCCCTTCGATTCCGTCAGAAAGATGATGTCGGTCGAAAACAGCTACAACGGAAAGAGAATCATCTATACCAAAGGTGCCCTCGACTCCATCCTCAAACATACCGAATACATCGAAAAGAATGGTGTCGTCTCTCCGATTACCGAAGAAGACATCGATGCCATCAACAGAGCCAGTAAAGCCATGGCGGAAGAAGCCTACCGTGTCCTCGCCTTCGCCTACCATTATCACGAAGATGACAAAAGAATGAAGGAAGAGCACCTCGTCTATGTCGGTATGGTCGGCATGATCGATCCCGAACGAGAAGAGGCTGCCCCAGCAGTCAGCAAGTTCAAGGAAGCCGGCATCCGCACCGTCATGATCACCGGCGACCACAAAGACACCGCCTTTGCCATCGCCAAGAATCTCGGCATCGCCGAAAGTATCGAAGAATGCTGCTCCGGCGATGAGCTCAATCATCTCAGCGAAGAAGAGCTGAAAAAGAAAGTGGAGACCGCCAACGTCTTCGCTCGTGTCTCTCCGGAGAACAAAGTCCAGATTGTCAAAGCGCTCCGCGCCAATGGCCATATCGTCTCCATGACCGGTGACGGTGTCAACGACGCCCCTTCCCTCAAGGCAGCCGATATCGGCATCGCCATGGGCATCACCGGTACCGACGTTGCCAAATCTGCCGCCGACATGGTCCTCACCGATGACAACTTCGCTTCCATCGAAAAGGCAGTCGAAGAAGGGAGAGGCATCTTCTCCAACGTCAAAAAAGCCATCTTCTATCTCCTCTCCTCCAACTTCGGTGAAGTCCTCACCATGTTCTTCGTCCTGCTTCTCGGCCTCCCCTCTCCGCTTGCCACACTGCAGATTCTCTGGATCAACCTCATCACCGATTCTCTTCCCGCCATTGCCCTTTCTATGGACAAGAAGGAAAAGGACATCATGAAACAGAAGCCGCGCAATCCAAAGGACGGCGTCTTCGCCCACGGCGGATTCGCCTTCACTTTAGGATATGGTGTCGTCATCTTCCTCATCACCATCATCGCCTTCCTCATCCCAGCCTTCCTCCATATGGGAACCTATGAATTCGGTTCCTTCAACGGACTCCAGGCCAATGCCGATTCCTGGTCCTGGTCCTGGACAGGTTTCGTCAACTGCCTCAATTCCCGTGTCGTTCTCGCCGACGGAAGCTACGGATACATCGGTATCAAGCACACTTCCTTCTCCGGCACACCGACGTTCTCTCAAATCTATCAGACGGAAGAAGAACTCAACGCCATTCAGTTCACGGATGGATTCATCTCCGTCCATGAACAGGCCATGACCTTCGCCTTCACCGTTCTTGCCATGTCCCAGATTTTCCACATGGTCGGCATGACCGACTTACGAAGAAGCTTCCTCCATGTCTTCCGCGACGGAAACTGGATGCTTCTCATCTCCTTCATCTTAGGTTTCGCTCTACAGATTGCCGTCACCGAACTTCCGTTCCTCTCCTCTCCGTTCAAGACGACACAGCTCCTATTCTCCGAATGGTTGATTCTTGCCGCCATGGCAGCCGTTCCGCTCCTCGTCCACGAAATCCTCGCTCCGATCTTCCGGAAAAAGAACATTCAGATTATCTAAGCAACAGAAAAGGGTCCGCTTCGGCTGACCCTTTTCTGTTGTGAAAAATCATAGAGACCACACTCACCGTTAACCATTCAACAAAAAATACGATCACAGCATACGCTGCGCTATCTCGAAGTTTTGGCAGTTTATGAAATAGTGATCTAACAAACAGCAAGTATCTGCACTAAATCACATCAGCAATATGCAAATGCCGCACTAATTCCCCTTAATTTTATGCATTATTTTTGGTATATTATATGCAGATTAAGGAGATGCACAATGCATAGATTTGATTATTCTTTCTTGAAAAACTGGCTTGTTTCGGCAAAAACGCTTAATATGGCTACAATCATTTATTCCTTAAAAACAATGGAAAACGTAAGAAAAGCCGATCATTCAAAGATTTTCACGGAACTTGAAAAAATAGCCAGAATTCAGTCGGTAAAAAACTCAAATGCCATCGAGGGAATCGTTACAAGCGATGAGCGAATCAAGGCTATTGTTACGCAAAGCAGTGCGCCGCTTAACCATGACGAAGCGGAAATTGCCGGCTATCGCGATGCATTGAATGAAATCCATACCAACAATCAATACATCGGCTTTAACGAGCCGGACATTTTGCGTTTACACGAAATTCTTCTATCTATAACGGGTTACGAATATGGAGGCAAATATAAAGATTTTGACAATGCAATTATCGAAATTGACTCACAAGGCAACAGGAAAATTAGATTTACCCCTACGCCCGCAAACGAAACAAAGCACGCTATGGAACAACTTGTTTTGGCGTATCTGGCGGCAGCTGATGATTCTGAAATAAATCAACTGCTTCTTATTCCGTGCGTTATTTTAGACTTCTTGTGCATCCACCCGTTCCGCGACGGAAACGGCAGAATGTCACGACTTCTTTCGCTTTTGCTGTTATATAAAAATGGTTTCGACGCAGGCAAATACATTTCTTTCGAGGAACAAATCAATAAAAACAAAGGCTTTTATTACGAAGCGTTAAGACAATCATCCATAAACTGGCACGAAAATAACAACGATTATTCTCCGTTTATAGAGAATTTCCTGTCTACGCTGTATATATGCTATAAGGAACTAGATAAGAGATTTGCCATTGTAAACGGAGGTAAAGTGTCTAAATCCTCAAGAATAGAAGCGACCATTCTTAACAGTCTCACTCCGATTTCAAAAAAAGAAATCTGTGAAATTCTTCCTGACGTAAGTCCTACTACCATTGAAGCCATTCTCGGCAAAATGGTAAAGAGCGGACAAATTGTCAAAATAGGTTCTGCAAGAAATATCAGGTATCTCCGCAATAAATAAACCAATGCAGTTACAATAATTCTGTGTGATGGAAACAGAAGTCTACAGGAGGGGGTGCCTTTCTTTGAATGGCTAGCCGTTCAAAGAAAACCGGCAAAACAAAACCGCAATCACTTATCATATTAGTGTTCGAAGCTCACATGAAAGGAGATTGCGGCATGAACATTCTAACATTATTGAACGGCTTAAGCCTAGAGGAAATCGGAAAAGCCGTCATGCACTAACGGGAAATGGGTAAACTCCCTCTCCACGGGTCTCGAGGAGATAAAGATCCTCGGCCTTGTCAGAGAAGAGCCGGACAAGCCAAAAAGAGGAAGAGGCCGCCCGCGGAAGAAACCTGCTGATGCCAAAACTTAGTACATCAAATTGGAAAAATTGTAATCTATTCGACAATCATTTTCTTTCCGACCGTGAAAATGATGTCCCTCTCGAGATACAGAAGGAACGACATGAGATAGACATGTTCGAGATATTCCCGGTCCTCTAACCTCGTGTTCTCATTCCACTCTGATTTCTCTATGAAATAATGGGCGTAGGATTCAAGAGAATTCGTTCGGTCCTGAAGGTTGTTGATGAGATGAATCAGGAAGTTCGGATCTTCATGATATCCTTTCAGAACAAAAACACAGACATCGTTGAGAATGTCACAGTCGATATCCCCATTCGAACGTGCCATAGACTTGAACTCATCCACTATCTCCGTCATCAATAGGTCGTTGGGCTGGAGATAGGTTTTCACAGTGGATGAAGGATGTTCCATGACACAGCATGTCAACTTGTAGAAAGGATCCTTCCAATAGCCGTTTTCATCCCGTGATTGGCTAAACAGATCGAAGTAGAAGAAATCGGAATCCGGATATAGAACAAATCCTTCCTCAAGCAGTTTCCGTCTGAGTCTTCCGCTCCGATAGAAATTGGCGACCTTCTCTTTTTCCCACTGATAATCTTCGCTGACGAAAACATCCGTCTCGTTTGATTCCTCGTCACGGAATGTGAAATACCTGTTCAGTACCGCTTCACTGACATGATTCTCTTTCTCGTATAGTTTCTTCAGTTTCAACAGAAAGATCATCGGTAATCCGGTGAAAAACGGGAAGAATTCAGTTTTGGCTAGGATTTCAAATTTCTTTTTCATGAATGTGGAAATGAGTGAAATCAGAAGTGGTTCATCTTTCTTCAGAAGATAGAAAGAACCGAAGTCCTTCGAATCGGAATAGGCGTCGAAGAAGTGTCCTACTATCTGATATCGTTTCTTTCCTTGATAGATGGTCTCAATCGGATGGAAGGGAGAAAGCATCGTTCCACCCATCAGGTCGTCTAGATACCATTTCTCGACACGTTCGCAGTAATCAAAAGCAACCTGAACCCCTTGATTTGTTTTCATTGCATAATACGCATCTTTCATGCCGCCATGCCGGAAATAATCATCCACATAGGGACGGAACGTATCCCCCTCATTCGGGTAATGGCCGTTTGTCTTTCTCAGAAGATCATGAGTGGTGATCATGTCGATGAGATTGTAATCGACGAGTGCGGCAAACCTATTTTCCTTGAAGTGGGCATCTTTCCTGATGAAAGGATGATAATCGTCTATCGTTCCCGGAATCAGGATGTCATTCTTTAAGGCAGTCTGAAACGCACGGATACGGGTCAATTCTGGGATATCATCGATGATCTTTGCCCATCTTGCATCCTGAAAGATAGATTTTTTATCAGAACAGATGATTGGATAGTGAATAATTTTCAGTTTATCGAGAATAGAAAGGCGATAATAGATGATTCGATATGATTCGTTTGTATAGAGCTCATCATAAAACTTGCTGAAATTATGATACATCTTTTCGTAGAGCTCATAGTCATATTTTGGAAGTGCATACGGAGCCTTGGAATCCGGCGGCAAAAGGATGGCAAAATTCCGGTCGACCAAAAGAGCGTCTTCCGTTTTGTCCGGATGAATGATATGGATAACGAATCCACTATTCGGTGCACATTCTGCTTCTCCCACTTTCGTGTTCCAGAATTTTCTTGCGGGCTCATAGAGGAGAGAGTTGAGTATTGCGAAGATAAAATAGAAGAAGAGACCTTGGCTGACATTTGCCTGATCCTGTACAAAGTAATAGGCTTCCAAAGAAGTATATCCTTCGTTGAGATAACGGAAGAAATCCCGGATTACCGTATAGCATCCGTCTTCTATCGGGGTCTCATACAGCCAGGAATCCGGAATGAATAACTTGTTGACATGATCCTCTTTTCCGAGAAAACACTGATACATCGTCCTATCTTGTTTCCCACAGGAAAGAAGAAAACAGGCATCACTTTCTCCGGACAATACCGACGGATCGTTCAAAAAGAAGCTCGAAACGGAATGATTGTGATAAAAGACGGCATTTCCAAAGACATCCTCCTTATCGGACGGATCCTTCAAAACACCGTCTGCCGTCACATAAGGCTCCAGATTTCCGCATCTCAGTGATGAATAATCGATAACACCGATGACTTCTAAGAGATTTTCGAAGGTACCTCGGGAGAAATCAAAATACTTCGCTGCCTGATAGGCCGGATAAGGTAATCCCATCAACTTAAGGAAAACCTGGGGAAGGAAAACAAGTTCTAGATGGCGGTCGAAATATTTCTTCACCGTCTCATAAGCACGTTTCAGTTTCTTCTTATTTCCATTCTTCAGGCGATAACGGAAACGGACCGTCTCACAGACGGCATCCTTTTCGGTTTCCGTGACGCGATACATCCGAAAAGCGACCATTGAGAAAACGGAACCGACATAAATTTGGTCCACCTCAGAATGGTCATAGGAAATATCATGGGACAGAACAGAGCAGGGAATGAGGCTTCGGTGATATTCCCTGACATAGAAGTCAGAGACAATCTCTCTTGCCATCGCAAGGAAATAACGACGTAACGCAAGACAAAACAACTTTTCCGGAACATCATCGATGGTCTCAAGATCTACAAAAGCAAGTTCAGCCTGTTCCTCAATTGTCATAGAATCTGCTCTTCCGAAGGTCCTTTGATAGCTCTTCTTATCGAACCGAATCGGAGATGAGCAAAAATCCATGAAGAGCTTCGCTCCCGTCTCTTTTTCCTCCCGGAATCTTTCCGGAAGCTTTTCCGCATGGATATGGACCGGGAAGAACAGATCGTTCTCCCGCATCGGATCAAGAATCCTCTCCAGATTCTGAAGGAAGATGCCGTTTGCAATAAGTTCGTTCATCGCTCCAATGACGGAATAATGATTGCCTTCTAAGATCGAATCATCTGCGCTTGTGGAAATGGGACCGAACCCATGGCGAAGATTATCCTCAAACGTAATGCGGTTGAGTACTTCGCCCGGAGAAAGGAAGAAACGTTTTCCGTTCTTGCCGATTCTTGTCACAGCAATGAGCGGAAGACCTAAAGCCTGAGAAAAAGTCAGCTCATTGAGTGATGATTCATCCCTAATGGCATCAGAAGTGCAATAGATTGGATAATGTTCCTTCGACAGATAGTTCTGATAGAAATACAACCGCTCCTTTAAGGATTCCTCATCCTTTTTGTCCATATGAAGACCGCCGTTTTCGTCTTCATAGACATCATAGAAGGCACCGCTGTGTTCTTTTTCATAAGGGGTATCCAAAGAAAACGAAGTATCACTCTCAAATAGTTTTTTACAGAATTTCATTTATTACCTCCCTATGTGTCTCTCAAGATAGAGATAGGATTCAACGAGCTGATTGTTCAGACAAGCAAAGAACTTCAGAACCAACTTAATTACGATTTCCTTAAATTCTTCTCTGGTCCTATCGATTTCAGGGAAGAAGTCCTCCACCATCTCTCCGAGCGTCTCACCGCAGCCAATACTTCGGACAAACTGATAGAACACTTCCGGATCCCTCTGATAGGCATCCAAGAGAACCCCGCTCACATAGGCAAGTGCTTCCGGATTGAGGGATTTGTCTTTTCCGAATTCGTAAAGAATATCCTGAATCACCGTTCTGTCCGGATGGAAATACCGGAATATCTTCTCCGGCACGGATTTTCCTAACATCTTGTAATAGGGAAGCCTCGGATCGTACTTCTTATCGATTCTATACCTATAGTTTCCTTCCAGATATCGAAGCCGCCCCTCAAAAAACGGACTAATAAACCCGTCTTTGATCATGGCCTCTGCAACAAAGCGGTGTTCTGCAAGGTCCCCTTTCTTGAACGGATAGGCGAGACGGAACGGTGCTTTGTAGGCGCAGTGCGGAACATTCAGACAGCGGCGGCAGATGGCATCCCGGAAAGAGAGGGTATCGATGAACTCCTCCACGGAATTGATGTCGAAATCGAAGTCCTTTTTTGAAAGGACGACCAAATAAGGAAGACCGACCGATGCGAGAACGAACGGGGTTTTCCACTCTTCCGGTATTTCTCTCTGATTCCATAAGGAGAGATGCCAGCGGATGGTTTCCCGAATCGGTTCCCTGTCACATTCACAGAAGAAGTAGGGACCGTTCTGCATATCGGCAGTGTAGGCATTGAAACTTGTTCCAAGAAGAACATACGGATAGACAAGTTTCGGATTGTAATCATAGTTGAGGCAGTATTCCGAGTGAGCATCCTCTCCCGCCTCTCGGAGGACACAGGCCATGGCCAGATTCTGATACAGCTGGTAGAAAAGACTGAGGATCGACATATGACTGAGAACGTCTATGTCATAAGATTCACAGGCAAACAGAAGATTGTGAATGTTCTCTTCGCTTTGCATGAGGAACCGGAACAGACAGGTCGCTGTTTCATACTCATCGATTTTTTCAGGATAGAAGGAGGCAAAAAGACAGCACAAGCCTTTCTTATCCAGATTCAGATAAGGTTTCAGCATGGGATGGGGATGATTCTGGTTGAGCATGAACATCGTATGGTAATTTCCATCATGGAAAAGATATTGGAATGCCTGTTCATTGATGTCCGAACTATGGAAGCCGGGGTTCAGATAAAGTCCCTTCTTTGCCGCCTTGGCTCTCAGATAGTTGGCGTAGATGTTGTAATCGGCGCCGACACGATCATCCAATGCATCATAGGAGGCAGGCTCCGCATTGTTTTCAAGATGGGAAAGATTCTTTTCAAACGGAATCTTCGAGACGATAGTATCGGCATTGATTTCCGAATCATAAAGAAGTGAATTGATGATGTTCTTCGGAAGTCCTAAATGACTGAGGATATAGAAGACTTCCTCTTCCGTTGTGGATTCCTTTGTGGAACAGAAGCGGCGGAACATCAATTTCTGATAAGGAACCATTTCCGTAATGGTATCCTTATCGGAAAGGGAGAGATACGCCTCAGAATAAGGTGTCTTACGGAAGGAATAGAAGATTTCTCCTCTTTGGACATAAGGATAAGGAAGGGCGGGTTCATAGCTGTCCGTCCGTTCACGGCAATCATTGAGAAGGAGGAGAAGCTGTCTGTCCTTCTCTTTCATGACTTCCTGAAAGAAGACTTCTTTTGCATAATAGAAAGGCAGATAGACAAGATAACCGAAGAAGGGGAGAAGGACAGACAGGTCTCCCATGCTCTCATAACGGGCCAGTAGAATCTCGAGGGCATCCTTCATCGTATGGTCAGAACAGAGCGAGAAGAAGAGGGAGCCGGCATGCTTTTCACAGACAGTATCCAAATGAGAAAGCGCCCGTTCCAATGAATGATCAAAGAACAATTCGTAATAGCTGAGGTACATCGGATAGACTTCATCAAAGAGGGAAAACTCTTTTCCATCGAATAGAAGCGCAAGAGATCCTTTCCGCTTTTTTGGATAGATCTTAACGAAAAAGTTCTGGGTCTCTCCGTTGATTTCGTAGACCGGAGTATAGACAATCCCCTCTCTTTTCAGAATGCGCTGATAGAAGAGAATCTCATGTCTCCGTTTCGTGAAATAGAAGCTGTAATTCAAGCAATAGCGCTTCGGAGAGAGATAGTACTCTTTCAAGGAGATATCCTTCGAAAAAGGAAGCGCATCAACAATCGCATCGACAGAGCGGAATTTCTTTCCACGGAGGGAAAGATATCCCAGATAAGGAAGAGCAAGTTCTGTATAGATACCGAGCAAATCATCCTTATCATGCTCTTTTACCAATCTTTTCAGATTGGCACAGATTTCTTCTTTCTGATAGTTGCTGAAATACCAGTTTTCACCATCCAAAGAGAACATGTCTCCGCCGAATGACGATAAGCAATACAGTTTTCTCTCGAGCAGTAGAACTCCGGTCGTAATATAGGAAATCTTCTCCGTTTGTTTCTTCAGCACTTTTTCCATGAAGCAATCATAAAGATGATTGACAAAAGTGACAATCATCCTTCTTAAGAGCTTCGCATAACGTTTCCGATATTCCGGGTCTACAATAAAAGATGCAATCTTCTGATCGTAGTCTCCGTTCACAAAATAGGAAATCCGCTCTTCGAGAGAGAACTCATCCATCCCCTTCATGAAAATGACAAAGGAGGCATCGTAATCAAAGGGCAGAAAATCAATGGACAGCTTTTCATACGTAAATTCCTGAACTTGCTTATTCAGTTCCTCATCAAAGCAGTCCCGGTTGAAGAAAACAGGAAGCGGAGGATTGTCATTCTCGATGAAGGGAATCGTTTCATCATAGAGAAAGAAAAGGCCCGACTGGGCACAATAATTGATAAAGTAATCGTGATACCATTTCTTATCGATGGCCTCTGCTCTTTCCTGAGCGCATTGTTTCTTATATCTCTGAAGTCCTTTTTCGAAGTGAAGCTGAGATAGGATATCCTGATTCGGATCAAGAGATGTGAAAACAGTTTTCGGTAAGCCGAGCACATCAGAAAGAACACGGGAATCATGGCTATCCACATATGTGAAACCATCCCCGGTGGAGATGGGATAATTCTTTCGCTTCAGAATGAAATTACGATAGAAAAACAGAAGAGAAGAAATGCTTTCCTTATCCTCCTCTGGAAGCAAGTACTCTTCATTTTCCGTCATGAAGGCAACAAACCGCGTTCCAAATATCGCCTTACGGAATTTTCTGGAGAAGGAAAGAATCACTTCATCCGGCTTTTTTTCGTCATTCATGGATACGCCTCCTTTTGTTTTATCGAAGCAGAAAGCAATCGGCAGTTACAGAGAAGAGAACTTCAGCACACAGTCCTTATCGGAAGTGCTTGAGACCGTGAAGGAATAAGCGAGAGGATTCCCATCATCGAAACAGAAATCGGAATAAGTATGGGTACCTCCGAACGTCGTTCCGACCTGGTAAAGGACATCGTTGTCTGCGAATCCGGTCTTGGAACCATTGATTCTCCTTCCGGTCGCCGGAAGCAGGGAGATCAGTCTCCCACGATAATAAGAGAGATTCGTATCCTTCAGATCAGGATCATAGCTTCTCGAATACGTGTTGGAATAGATGAGAGAATAAAGATATTCATATCCCCACGCAGAAGAATAGGGTGGGAGTTTGTCATAGGCACAGCCGTCCCACACGATAGATTTACTGCTTTCCGGCAAAAGCTTCCCGACCGTCGCATTGACATGATAGACAAGAACGCCGCTCTTCTGATATGTGGAGAGATTATTGGTATAGAGTTCCTCAGAATCCTGTTCATTCAGTCCATCCGGTGTGTAATACTCAATCAGAAGATATTCGTCATAGGGAGTTCCGTTATAAAGAGCCTTGTTTCCGTTATAGACAGGGACAAGGAAAGCTTCTCCGAACCGGTTCTGAGAACGAAGCGTCAGAGAATAGTCATTTGCCTGAAGATACTGTTCCGTGATCACCGTCGGACTCAGCCAACCCAAAAGGTACTTCGAATAGGAATCGTGGTCACCGATATTGAAGTCCATCATATCGACACCGCCGACCGGGGTATCGGCGTTGCCATCCGGGTTTTTTTTCGAATATTCGTAGTCATAGGAATAGTAGTCATCCAGACCGAGCATATGTCCGGTCTCGTGAATGAACGTGTGACTGTCGGCAAGATACTTCATATCAAAAATGGAAGCCGTATATTTTTTCTGAGTCAGGAAATCGACACTTGCCCAGGCATAGCAGCATGCTTTCTTTCCGGAGAAAGAAGAATCGTCCTCACTCCATGTCGTATAGGCCCAATAGAAATCGGAAGAGGAATTATAGCGGGGAGAATAGACCATCCACACGGCATCGAGATAGCCGTCTCCGTCCGTGTCATATTCACTCAGATCGACGGAATCAGAAATCGCAGAGAGTGCACTCTTCAATATGGCATCGGTATAGGTCATGTTCTTCTTGTCGTAATTCTTGGCCTGTGCTTCCGCTTGATCTGTCGTCTGATTGATTCTCACGATAGGAGAGACTTCTCCTGTGATTCTCAGCTTTCCGTAACTTGATTTTTCGTAGAAAGAAGCGACAGACTCCCATCCGGTCTCTGAGGATTCTCCGAAGAAGCCTTTCTCAATCCTCGTGATTTCATCCTTGGTAAAAGAGTCATCGCTCGTCTCAATCGGGATGACAAGAATCTTTCTGTCTCCTGTTGAGGGAAGATACCGCTGATCATAACCGAGTCCGAGCGTATCCTTATTCAGATTATCCTTCGTGGCATTGCTAGGATAATTCGGAGTCTTATACGTGGTATAAGACTTACCGGTATCCGGGGTCTCCGTATCCGTCTTTTTCCCAGGAAGAAGGTCAATCGGCCAGAAAAAGAAGCACGAGGAAAGAGGGACAAGAGAAAGAAAACAGAGAATAGGAAGCAGTTTCTTCTTATTCATTCCTCAGTCTCCGTAATCGGAGCCTCTTGACTCCGGCTGCACAAGGACCTGGGCCTGATCTGCAACATCCATGGCAGTGAGAAAGATTGCCCCTTCACATTCCACGAGAGGATTGTCTTCCTGTCCAACAAAAACAACTTTCTTATTCTTGTGGACAATTTCATCTATTTTATCCAATAAATCCTGATAATGTTCCGGACGCTGCATCCGATAACCCTGAAGGTAAGTATAGAACTGAGGCTCAATATAGAATATGCTTCCATCCGGGTTCTGATAACAGGTCGCAAAGCGATTCCTCAGATCGATCATCACTTTTCTGTCCGCCCATTCCTGATATTTGTTTGCCATAGCACTACCTACCTTTCTTAAAGAATATTATACCATTACGAATATAAAACAATATCGTAGAGAGAAATGAAGGAAGAAATCTTCCTACTTTCCATTTCCGATGATATAGAACGCCTCTGAGAGATATCGAAAATCCTCTTTCAGCGACTCCATTTTGACCTGGGGGACACAAGAGGAAGCCAATTTACCCGCCTCTATCAGAAGGGGACAGCCATAGGTTCTTTCTAACACTGCTCTCTCTAATCGTATCAGGAATTCCCTCTCCTTCTCTTCAAAAATAAACGGTTTCTTTCCTCTGTTCTTTCTCGCTATCAATTTCAGGAAAACAAGAAGCAAAGGATAAGCACACTCTTTTCTCACAGTTTCATCGAACGGGAAAAGATAACGTCTTTTGTTTAGCATCACTGTATCCGGATTGATAGTTCCTGTTTGGCGTGTTCCTATCGAAAGGGAATACAGTGACTTTGCCATTTTCAGATTGAGTTCCACGAGCTTGTGAAATCCATCCGGAGTCCTTCTTGCCTTCAGTTCATTCAAATCGCGGATTGCACATACATAATCGTCAAGACACTCCTTTATCTTCGATTCCGAAAGAATCCCACCTTTTACCTGATTCTGATAAAGCAAGGCATCACTGTCCGATAATCTTAAGAAATCATCAGCCATCTCATTGTCTTCTTGTACGACAAGAAAATAACAGGAAAGTGCAAGAGCACTTCCGAGAAAAGAACAGGAATCTGAATCCTTCAACTTATCCATCTCAGTTTCCAACGTCATATCTTCATACCTCCGAATAATTCTCCCACCTTCTGATGAATGACCAAGTCAGCCCTGTGATCCGTCGCTGACACATCCTTATTGATGAGTACCATATGACTGCCACGGAAATAATCGAGGAAAGTACAGGCAGGATAAACCACAAGAGAAGTTCCTGCGACAATCAGAAGATCCGCATTGGAAATCTCAATGATAGCTCTCTGAATATCCATTTCATCCAAGGGTTCTTCATAGAGAACCACATCCGGCTTGATAACTCCTCCGCATAAAGGACAGTGCGGAATGACCGTCTCGGAATCCTTGATGAAAGAAGAACTGTATTCCTCTCCGCAGCCCATGCAATGATTGCGGTGAATGGAACCATGGAGTTCAATGACTTTCTTACTTCCAGCCATCTGGTGAAGTCCATCGATATTCTGTGTGATGACAGAAGAAAGCCTTCCTGTATTTTCCAGTGCCGCAAGATAATAATGAGCGGCATTCGGTTTCTTATCCAGTAGGAGCATCTTGTCACGATAAAAACGATAGAACTCTTCCGTGTTTTCCAAAAAGAAAGAATGAGAGATGATTTCCTCAGGTGGGTAGGCATATTTCTGATGATAAAGTCCATCGACACTCCGGAAATCAGGAATACCGCTTTCCGTCGAAACACCTGCGCCACCGAAAAACACAATGTGCCGACTATGTTCTATCAGATTATGAATCTGTTCTCTGTCTTCTTGAATTCCCATCGGTGAATACCTCTAAAACTATCATACGATAAAAGCAAGAATAAAGAAAGAAAAGATTGAAGCAAAAAGTAATTGCTTTGGCCATAAGCTTAACAAAATATGAATTAAAATTCGTCTGAAAGAATTATATATACGTAAACAAACTCTATTAAGTATAATCAAATTGCTTAGCAATACGCAAAGAAAAAGCCTACAGCATCACCCCATAGCCTCGTGCTTCAGAAAACAGAATCAGAAGTCCCAGTTGACAAGCGGATTACCATCAGCGTCCTTAAAGGAGCCTACCACAATCATGATAACGTCAATCAGCGTACCGATACCGAAGCATCCGCCCGTGAGAATCCAAAGGATACCCGTACCGATTTTTCCGACATAAATACGATGAATGCCGGCGATGCCGATGCATCCGATCAAAGACAGGAGCAAAGCAAGGCCTCTGGAATAACTGGAACGTGGCCCATAATAATTTTCGCTGTTATTCTGGAACACGACCGTCGTGTTTTCCAGATTTTCACCACAGTTTGGACAGAACTTCGTTCCATCCGCAACTTCTTTACCACATTTTTTGCAGAACATTTTTAATCTCTCCTTTTATGACAACGGAAACAGATTTTAATATCCGCCTCCGGCGCCGGCAATGGCGCCGACAACAAACATAACAACCCAGACAATGGTGAGAAAAATAACAAGAATCGATAACACAAGACCGATAATGCCAGTGATTTTACCGGCTTTCGCAAAATTGTTCTCATCCACATTACACCGTCTGGCAAAAACAAGAGCGATAATTGCCAGAACCAGGTTGAGATAGGGGACAACCAGGGAAGCGATACCGCAAATCAAAGAAATCAGTCCATTTTCTTTCTCTTTCTCATCATAAGCAGCCTTGGCGTAATAAGATTTATGAGCATTGGGACTATCCGCAACCTTCCCATCGATGATATGGGCACCGCAGTTCGGACAGAACCGATCCTCTTCCTTTATTTCATAACCGCATTTGGGACAAAACATAAACAAATCCTCCTTAGGTTTCCATTATCTTAACACAAATATGGAATTTTGCATAAATCATGTCAAGAGAAAAGGGATCTGCCCCGAAAGGCAGACCCCTAAATGGATTCGAAGATTACTTCTCGAGTCCGCCGTAACGGAGGATATCGTGATATCTTCTTTCGGCGTACTTTCTGTTCTTCTCGAATAGTTCTTCCGCATGTTCCGGATTGACTCTCGGAAGCTGAGAATAACGGGTGGAAGTGAGGAGGAAGTCCTTGATCTTGGAGAAGTCAGGAGTCTTTCCGTACATCTTGAGCGGCGATTCACCCTTCTCGGCAAGACGAGGATCGAAGGTGTAGGTGAGGAAGTAACCACACTCAACTGCGAGCTTCTCCTGCATCATGGAATTGGCGAGACCACCGCGGATACCCTGTTCCTGGCAAGGAGCATAGCACATGATGAGGGAAGGTCCATTGTAGGACTCGGCTTCCTGCATTGCCTTGATGGCCTGAGTCGGGTTGGCACCAATGGCAATGGAAGCAACATAGACATGGTCATAAGCCATGGCGATCAGGCCGAGGTTCTTCTTCGCAGTCTTCTTACCGGAAGCTGCGAACTTCGCAATCTGACCGGTCTGAGAAGACTTGGAGGCCTGTCCGCCGGTGTTGGAATAGACTTCGGTATCGAGGACAAGGATGTTGACATCATCTTCGGAGGCGATGACGTGATCGAGTCCTCCGTAACCGATATCATAGGCCCAGCCATCACCGCCGACAATCCAGACAGACTTGTCGAGGAGGTCGTTCTTCATGGCTAAGAGAGCCTTGATGCCTTCGCAGGCAGATTCCTTGATGAGATAGAGCATCTTAGGAAGGATTTCACGGACATGTTTCTTGTTCTTGATATTGGCGACATAATCATCAAGGACAGCCTTAAGTTCCGGTTCGACCTTGTCGGCATTGTCAAGGATGATCTGGCAGATTCTCTGGAGTTTGAAGTCCGTGGCGAGTCTCATACCATAACCATATTCGGCATTGTCCTCGAAGAGGGAGTTGGCCCAGGCGACACCTTCATTGTTCTTATCGGTGATGAAAGGAGTCAGCGGAGTGGAACCGTTGTAGATGGAAGAGCAGCCCGTAGCATTGGCGACAAGCATATCAGGACCGAAGAGCTGGGAGGCAAGACGATAGTAAGGAGTCTCACCGCAGCCGGCGCAGGCACCGGAGACTTCCTGATAAGGTTTCTTGAAGGCAACTTCCTTCAAAGTTCCGGCAGGATAGAAACCGGTCTTGGGTTCGATTTCCTTGTAAAGGATTTCGGCAGCATCTTCATGTTCGGTCTGAGTCTTGGCATCGACCATTCTGAGAGCCTTATGGGCTTCCATGACAGTCTTTCCGTTCTCATCCTTGACAATGTTGCCGTTCTCATCCTTCTTCGGAGTCATCTTACCGGGGCACTGATTGACGCAGAGGGAGCAGCCGACGCAGTTCATCGGAGAGACCTGAATACGGAACTTGAGTCCCTTGACATTCGGTCCGCCGAGTGCAGGAAGGACATCCGCTCTTTCGGCTTCCGGAAGCTTTTCAATATCGGCATCATCGAGCAGGAATGCACGGATGGTGGCATGAGGGCAGACAAAGGCGCACTGGTTACACTGGATGCAGTTTTCCTTATCCCAGACAGGGACACGGTCAGCGATGGCTCTCTTTTCACGGAAAGTGATGTTGGGTTCCATCGTACCATCTTCAAGTTCCCACTTTCTGAAAGTGGAGACCGGGAGAGAATAACCATCGAGGTTACCGATGACAGCGACATAGCTATCCCAGTATTCATCGCCGGTGAGCTTATTGGCGACATTGGTCGGAAGTTCGGACCAGGCCGGATCGACTTTGACTTCGCGGAGACCGTCGGTTCCAGAATCGATGGCCTTGTAGTTCATATCGACGACATCCTGCCCCTTCTTGGCGTAGGTCTTGGCGGCAAACTTCTTCATCCAGGCATTGGCCTCACTGTAAGGCATGATCTGCGGATTGAGATAGAAGAAAGCGGACTGGAGGATGGTATTGGTATGACGGCCCATACCGATGGCAAGGGCAATCTTGTTGGCATCGATGACATAGAAGTGGACTTTCTTCATGGCAAGAGCCTTCTTCATGCGGTTCGGCATGGAGGCAGCGAGCTGCTCATCGCTCATGTTGGTGTTGAGCAAGAAGGTTCCACCTTCCTTCAAGTTGGAAAGCATATCATACTTGAAGATATAGGAATCCAAGGAGCAGGAGACGAAGTCGGCGTTCTCGACATAATAAGTGGAATGGATTGGGCTGTGGCCGAATCTGAGATGGGATCTGGTGACACCGCCGGATTTTCTGGAGTCATAAGCGAAGTAAGCCTGTGCATACTGATGGGTCTCATCACCGATGATCTTGATGGAAGACTTGTTGGCACCGACAGTACCATCAGAGCCTAAACCATAGAAGAGGCAGGAGGTGTAGTCATGGGCGATGATGTAGTTTTCATCGGCAGGGATGGAGAGATGCGTGACATCGTCTTCGATACCGACCGTGAAACCGGTCCAGGTCTTCTCCGCATCAAGGAAGTCATAAACACCCTTGATGTGCTTCGGAGCGGTATCCTTGCTGGAGACACCATATCTTCCGCCGAGAACCATGATATCGTTTCTTCCGCCCTGTTTGAGCGCAGCGACGACATCGAGATAAAGCGGCTCACCATCGGAACCAGGTTCCTTGGTTCTGTCGAGGACGGCAATCTTCTTGACGGTGCTAGGAATCGCAGCGAGAAGGTGTCTGACAGAGAACGGACGATAAAGGTAAACCTTGACAAGGCCGACCTTTTCACCCTTGGCCATCAAATCATCAACGACTTCCGTGGCAGTCTCCGTGACGGAGCCCATGGCAATAATGATCTTGGTAGCTTCCGGATCTCCGTAGTAGACGAACGGAGCATAACTTCTTCCGGTAGCCTGAGAAACCTTGTCGAAATATTCGCAGGCGACATCGACAATCTGATCCTCGTGGAGGTTCTGGGCTTCTCTGCCCTGGAAGGTGATATCGTCGTTTTCAGCACCGCCTCTGGTGACGGCATGGCCGTGCGGGTTGAGTGCTCTCTTCTTGAAATTCTCGACAGCATCCATGTCGAGCATGGACTTCCAGAAATCATCGTTGACAAATTCGACGTTCTGAATTTCGTGGGAAGTTCTGAAACCATCGAAGAAGTGGACGACAGGGGTGGCCGCCTTGATGGCGACGAGGTGGGAAAGCGGAGCGAGGTCAGCGACGTCCTGAACGGACTGAGAGCAGATCATGGCAGCGCCAGTCTGTCTGACAGCATAGACATCACCGTGATCACCGAAGATGGAAAGGGATCTGCTGGCGAGAGATCTAGCAGCGCAATGTAAAACAATAGGAAGCTCTTCACCGACCCATTTATAAATGTTCGGAATCATGAGGAGCAGACCCTGGGAAGCAGTGTAAGTAGTAGCCAAAGCACCACCCTGCGCTGCACCATGGACCGCACCGGAAGCACCGGCTTCCGACTGCATTTCCATAACTTTGACGGTATCGCCAAAGAGGTTTTTCATTCCTTGGGAAGCATAGACATCGACGTTTTCGGCCATAGGGGAAGAGGGAGTGATAGGGTAGATGGCAGCGACTTCGGTGAACTTGTAGGAGCCTAAAGCAGCCGCAGTGTTACCATCGACAGATTTGAATGAGAATTTTTCTTTTTCCATAAACATCCTCCAATGTTAGATTCTCCGTTTGTTATTATAGTCAAAAAACGCTTACATTAGTAACAAAATCGAAAGAAAAGCAAAGGATATGAGTTGACATAGCAAGTGCAACACTTTCATGGAGTGGAGGGTTTTCTGTTCAGACTGCAGTCTGAACAGAAAA
>CAKVBX010000007.1 GCA_934725685.1 uncultured Bacilli bacterium | reverse complement strand
CATCGGGAACGTTGATTCTGAGCGGTTTTCCGCTCTTTTTTTGATTTTTTTGGGATGGGAAATCAATTGATGACACTTGATCACGAATGAAAACGGGAGAGATAACTTCAGTCTCGATACTTTCGGCTGTGTTCTCTGTGATGAACTATCGCATTGCGATGAGTTCCTTTTCTCTGTCGCCTTTATTACACCGGATGGAGTAGAGGCAATCAGGAATGCATTGCAGATTGCAAAGACAAGAGGTGTGAAAGGAAAAATACTCACCACTGACTATGAATGTTTCACAAGTCCGGAAGCGTTAGACAATCTCGCTTTTCAGTTTTCGGAGAATATAGCCATCAAGCTTTATCGCTGCAAAGAGAATGACGGCTTTCATGCGAAAGCCTATATCTTTCGTCGTGGGGATTATTATCGTGTTTTTGTCGGTAGTTCGAATCTGACAAGGCGAGCCCTTGATGTCAATAAGGAATGGAACACGAAAGTGGTCTGCTCCAGGGAAAGCGATTATCTCAAAGCAGTGCTTCGTGAATTCGATAAGGACTGGAATGATAGTCAAAGTCAGGACTGGAAGGAGTGTAATGATTATCTGGAACTCTACCGCTATCGACAGAAACAGCTGAAAGAAATCACCAAAGCCTTGTCTCTCCATCAGGGTTTCCGTTTCAATGATATGCAGACCGAGTTTGTTCAGAAACTGAAGGATAATGTCAGAAAAGGGAAAAAGAAAATTCTTCTGGTCAGTGCGACAGGTTCCGGTAAGACCTATGCGGCTGCTCTGGGAACCAAAGCAATCCATGCCGAAAAAGTTCTCTTTGTCATGAATAGGGAAAAGGTACTTTTGGATTCGATGGAGACATTCCGGAAAGTCTATCCGGAAAAAGATAAGAGTGAATTCTATCTGTGGAATGGTGGAAAAACATTTGACAGCCATGCCAAGTTCCTCTTTGCGACCCCATCCATGCTGGTGACCCTCATTCGGAACAAAGAAATCCAACCGGACTACTTTGATTTCGTGATTTTGGATGAAATCCATCATCTCGGCCTGAGGGAGAAGACCGGGCAAGCGAAATCCGTTCAGATTGTCTCTAATCAATACGGAGAGATTTTCCATTATTTCACACCTAAATATGGAACGCTTGGAATGACGGCAACACCGATAAGAACCGATGGATTTGATATCCTGGCGGAATTCGACAACAATGTCGCCTGTCAATTCACCTTGATGGATGCTCTTTCCGCCAATCTGGTCTGTCCGTTCTTCTATTTTGGCATCGATGATGAATATCTTTATGATGATACCTCTTCCTTTTTCCGTAAAATCTCCAGAACAGGAAAGACGGAAGAGGAATATCAGGACTATATTTCCGAACTCTGTTCGGAAAATCATGTCCGGAAAATCCTTATGCAGTCTTTCAGTCACATTTATTCCGGAAGCCGACTTCGTTCTCTGATTTTTGTTCCGACGGTCGATATCGGTCGGAAATTGGAAGAACGTATCAACTCTTCTCTCAGCGAGGTAAAAAGAGAAATGGGCTTCAAAGGTTTTATCGGGAAAGCGGAATTCACGGAAGATAACAATGGCCGGCTGATTGAACAGATAGGACGATTTGAAACAGAAGAGGAAACGGCGAATTCCATCACGTTCCTGATCACGGTGAACAAGCTCTCGGAAGGGGTGGATATTCCATCCATCAATCAGGTGATATTCCTGCGTCCTACGATGAGTCCCATTGTTTTCTCCCAGCAGCTCGGGAGGGGCCTGCGCTTAGGAAAAGGATATCTTGTCGTTCTGGATTTTATCGGAAACAATGACCGGATGAGTTATCTGATGCCGATGAGTTTGATTGGCAATGTCGGCAATGATAAATTTCTATCTGCCACGGCGGCATCCCACGGAAGGATTGCCTTAGCAGGCGGCAGTGTCATCACACTGACGCCGAAGGCAAAGGAAGAAATCCTGAAAGCCATCGATAAAGCCAATTTCTATGCCCCATCCATTTTCAAAGATGCTTATCTGCGTGCAAAGGCATTGGTAGGAAGGCTTCCTTCCATGATCGAACTGGAGGAGTTCGGTTCAGTTGATGCCACTGGCATCGTCAATACCCCCTATAGAAATTATTACAGTTTGGTAAACCGCTGTGATTCCAAGGATGCTCATTCCTTATCGGCAGAAGAGGTCCGGATAATGAGCTATCTTCAGTGGAAAATCGGTGAAGGAAAACGGATTCAGGAACCTTTGCTTCTCTTTTATCTCATCACGCAAAAAGAGGGATTCTCCCTTTATCTTGACGAGATGACAAACATATATCATCATTCATTGACTCAATCAGAAATCGATTTCAGCTGTCGTCTCTTGACACTTGGCTTTGAAAAAGATCAGACGATTGCTAGGAATTACAGCAATTGCATCTTCCTTCAGAAGAAATCGGATGGTAAATTAGCGCTAGCCGATGGCTTTTTAGGTGCGCTAAAGAATAATACGGAATTCAGAACTTTTATCCTTTTCCTTTTGGAATATGCGGTCAAGAACTATAGAAAACGTTTTTCCAATCCCTACACCTTCCAGGATGGTCTAGGGAATCCTGTCACGGTTCCCTTCTGTCTCAACCAGACCTATAGCTATCAGGATTACTACACGCTCTTAGAAAAGAAGCTGAATAAGAATCCGCAGTTCGTCGGGGGCTATGATACTGCCATCGAAGAAGACATCATTCCGATCTTTGTCAACTACAACAAGAATCAGAAAGACCGGTTCAATTACAAAGACTACTTTGTGGATGAGTCCCATTTTGTCTGGTATACCAAGGAAAAGACAAGAATCGATTCTCCCTTCATGGACCGGGTGCGACATTATAGAAAAAACCACCTGAAATTTCTCCTTTTCATCCGAAAGGAGAAAAATCAGAATCGGCAATTCTATTTTCTGGGAAGCGTCCATCCTACCGGCATCTATCAAGAGGAGACAAAAGTGGGAAAGGATGGAAAGGAAACACCTGTCGTAAGGATTGAAATGAGCTTGGATACTCCGGTCAATCGTGACCTCTATCATCATCTCACCTTCCAGGACGGGTTGACGGATTGAACGTTAGAAAAAAAGAGAGCGGCCCTCTGACCGCTCTCTTTTCGATTCTTGTTTAAAGCCCCATCATCTTCTTCAGTTCGTCGGCCATTTGGTCACAAAGCTTCTTCGCTTCCGGATCCTCGAGACCGACCGTCTCAAGATAGAACTTGACCTTCGGTTCGGTACCGCTCGGACGGATGGCTAAGAAGCCACCCTTTTCGAAGTCGAAGCGGAGACAGTTGGTAGTATCGATATCGGGAAGATTCATCTCCTCCGTGGTATTGCTGTCCATGTGGATGATTTTTCTGTCCTTGTAGTCGAAGAGTGTCTTGACTTTTCTGCCAGCCAAGGTTAGGAACGGAGTCTCACGAATCTTATTGACTTCCTCATTCATTCTCTTCAGGCAGTCGGCGCCGGAGAACATGACACAGACCTGGGTGTTGTAATAATGACCTGTCTTCCTGTCGAGGTCGCGGAGCGCGACATCGAGGGTCTTGCCCTGGCGGAGATAGTATTCGCACATGTCGGCGATGGCGACAATGCTCTGGAGGGAGTCCTTGTCACGGATGAAGTCCGCGAGAAGGTAACCATAGGATTCCTCATAGCCGAAGAGATATTTCTCTCCGCAATCTTCCATGCGGTCGGCCATGTCACCGATGTATTTGAAACCGGTGGCGGTGGTTCTCACTTTGACGTGGAACATTTCGGCGACGGCGGCACCCTGTCCGCCGGTGACGAAGGTATTGCAGATGGTTCCGTTATTCGGCAGTGTGGCACGGCGAGCCATTGTGGAGAGGACGAAATCGACAAGGAGCGCTCCGGTCTGGTTGCCGGTGAAGCGTTCGATTTTTCCCTTGGAATTGAGGAAGGCGAGTCCGCAGCGGTCGGCATCGGGGTCGGTGCAGAGGATGAGGTTATACTTCTCTCCGTTCTTGTTGGATTCCTTGAGCAAATCGTAGGCGAGAAGATAAGCGTCCTCGGTTTCGGGATTCGGATTCTTGGTGTTGGTGAAATCCGGATCGAAATAGTCCTGACCGGGAACGGTCTTGACGGTATAGCCGGCCTTGCGTAAGGCCATGGGACCGACCTTGCAGTCACAGCCGCACTGCGGCGTGAAGATGATTTTGGTGAGTCTTGTTCCCTTGAACTGATCCTTGTAGAAGGAAGTCGTCAGTTCCTTGTCGACAAAGTCGATATCGTACTGTTCGTCGTCATCGAGGAAGGCGGTCTTGGCATAGTCTTCTTCCTTGACTTTTTCATAGTCGACGTGAAGTTCATCCGGAAGGGCGCGGATTGCCTTGATGAGTCCTTCGATGAAGGAGTAGACACCTTGGCATCCCTTTTGGTCGTAGACCTTGTAGCCGTTGTATTCACGATTGTTGTGGCTGGCCGTGATCATGACACCGGCGATACAGTGGAGATGACGGACGGTATAGGAGAGTTCCGGAGTCGGGTGCGGATCGCGGAACGTGAAGACCTTGATGCCTCTTTTGTTGAAGATTTCTGCGGAAAGGTCACGGAACTCCCGGGAGAAGTGGCGGTTGTCAAAGGAAATGGCGATACCGCGCTCTCTCACTTCCTCTCCATAGGTTTCGAGAAGGAAGTTGCTGAGACCGATGGCCGCTCTCCGTACGGTCAGCATATTCAGACGGCTTGAGCCGGGGCCGAGCAAGGCTCTCATACCGGCAGTGCCGAAGGCGATGTCGCTGGAGAACATTTCTTTCTTGGTTTCTTCATCGGAATTCCGGATGGTGTTTTTGTCCGCTTCGCTGACAAGTGGACTACTCAGCCATTCTTCGATTTTTTGTTTATAATCCATGATTTAGTACCTCCTTGAGGTTCGGTGAATATTATAGAAAACTGCTATTTTCTGTTCAACTGAAATGAGAAGAGAAACATTTCAGTTTCCTTCCCGTTCCTTCTTCTTGCTGAGGAAGGCATCGAGTTTCCATTCACTCTTTTCGAGTGCATCCACGATGTGGAGATATTCCTCTGCTTGCTTAGCTCTCTTTCCGTACTTGGCATAGGCCCTGAGAAGCGGGGATTTGGAAAGGTAGGTTCCGAGGGTATCGAGATCCTTTTCCTGTTTGCAGAGGAAATAGGTCAGATCGAATAGGTCCTGGTATTCCTTGTTATTGTAGATGATGGTCTTTTTCTTGGATAGATAATAGCCGAGACAGTAGTAGGCATAATAGACATCCTTTTCGGCCGTCTTCTCCAAAGAGAGGACTATCCGGTAGTCTTCCGGATTCGTCTCGTTATAGAAGGTTTCCTTCATGTGCTGGGAGAGGAGATTATAGCGGAGGAGTTCTGTCAGGACTGGATTGGGGTTTGGGGCAAAGGATAGCATGGTTTTGCCGAGTTCCCGGTAGTTCTTGAAGCAGAACCCTTTGATGCGGAAGGACATGAACGGATTGAGAAGGAAGCTCGCCTTAAAGGCGAAGACATCATCCGGAAGGGAGAGGAGGGAAAGCCTGACAATCTTCTCGTACTTTTCCTCATCTTTCTCCTTGATGAAAGAGAGAAGGGAATCCTTTCTTAGTTCTCTGGCGAAGAAGTCCGATGCCTGATAGATATCCAGTGCCAGAGAGAAGATATCCTGATAATCTTTTCCGTTGATGATCATATGGCCGCTCCGAAAATCAGTCCGATGAGATAGACTACCATGGTAAAGACGGCAGTCAAATAGGCAATAGTACCGAAAGCAAAGAGGAGATTCCTTAAAATCCGATATACCTTTCTGCTTTTGAGATCTTCGACACGGATGACTTTGTCAAAGTCGACATAACTCGAGGAAAGTCTGGAAAAATCTTTGATGTCATTCTGTAGGATGAGCCTGTTGTTGATGGCGCCGCAAAGGTAGTTGTATAGCTTGTCCCGTGTATCTTTTAAGTCATCGTAGACACGGGAAGCATGGGTGCGTAAGAATCGCCTCGCATAGTTGTAAGGTTCTGAAATCTTGGCTTTGTAGCTGTGGAAAGATACAAATGCTATATCGAAGAAAAGCAGGGTCAGAGGAAAGACAATCCAGAGATAAGACATAATCTTGCCGGCATCGAAATGGTAGAGACAGGTGCGGAAGGCTTCGAAAGGATAGAGGAGCAGCACGCCGAAGAAGAGATGGAGCAAAACAAAGAAGAAGATCTCACTGACTTTGAGGAATATATCATTTTTTTTGTCTCCCTTTGAGAAAGCGCGCTGTTTGATGAGGGAGATGGAATGCTCGACGAGATGATTCATGTCGAGCAGGTATTCGTCACAGAGGTTATTGACTTCCTCTTTCTTGGTGTCGAGCGGAACTGACTCATCCATGATCCATTCGTTGATGCTCTGTTCCTTTCCCTGGATGTCGAGGATGAGGTCGCCGAGGGTCGTCACATCACCGCTATAGGTGGGGTGGATGGCTAGGGGGTTGAGATAATACTCCGGGAAGGAATGGAGGGCAAGATAGTTGATGGTGTTCTCCAGAATAAAGGCCTCTTTCAGCGTCTTCGGTTCCTTATTGAGGGAGTTGAAGGATTCACAGACCTGCTGTGCTTTATAGCTCAGATGGTTCTTGGCGCCGAGGATGTTGATGGAGAGAACCTGATAGGCGCCGGAAGAGAGCAGTTTTTCCCGGTAAGCGAAAGCATAGCTGGAACAGTCCCAGCCGCACTCTTCCGCTAAGAAATAGAATTTCAGGCTGTCATCCATGGCTATACCTCTATCTGATAAAACCAATCGAAGAAAAAGGAAAGACTTCCGTCCTGGAAGGGAAGAATCTCACGGATATTGATGAGGAAGACGGCGAGAAAGCCGTAAGTCGTGATAAGGAAGAAGACGATGGTGATGATTCTCGTGATGGTCTTGATTGGGCGGTGGATGTCCGGGTTGCTTCCGATATAGAGAAAGCGGGCAGGTATATAACAGAGAAGAAAACTGACGAAGTAGAAAAAGAGATAGGTGAAGGAAGTGGAGAGATGAATCACTTCCTTTGTGTTGAGTTCTTCATAACCCCGGTAGAGCCAGTGCCACATTCCTAGGAAAGCCTCGCCGATCCGTTCGTTGATGAGATAGGAAGGAAAGGAGAGATCCAGGAAGAAGAGCAGAAGCGGTACAAGGAAAGCGGGAAGCGAACAGAGAAGATAGAATTGCAGTCGATTCTTCGGCAAAAGAAAACAGGGGATGAGAAAGAGGGCAAGAAGAACGGAGAGCAAGGCGGAAAGCGTCATGTCAGTTGATCCTTGCGATGGAATCGAGAATTTTCTGCTCTTTTTCGGGGAGCGGAGAACGGAACTCTTTTCCGGAGAGATAGGCGAGGACGCCGTCAATTTGACCGAACTTGAAATAGGAGGCGTGAAGGAACTGGTTCTTCAGGCCGTAGAGCTTTTCGAAATTCTCGTTGATTTTGAAATCGCCGTATTTGCTGTCTCCGACAATCGGATGACCGATGGCTGCGAAGTGGACACGGAGCTGATGGGTTCTGCCGGTCATCAGTTCTGCTTCGACCAAAGAGAAGCCGACATTGTAGGACTTGAGACGGTGGAACCTCGTGAGGGCAGGCTTTGCCCCTTTCTGAATAGTGCCGACACGGACCATTCTCTTCTCGCTGTCCTTGATAAGCGGGAAGTCGATCTCTCCGCGGTCTCCCGTGATGCCGCGGACTAGAAGGGTATAGTGTTTTTCAATCTGCGTTCTCTCCCGGAAGAGGGTGAGCAGTTCCTGAAGGGAAGGGAGATTCTTGGCAAAGAGAACAATGCCGGAGGTGTTGCGGTCCAATCGGTGTGCCGGGGAGGGGATGAAACCGGTGAGAGAGGAAGGATCCCATTCCCCTTTCTCCTTGAGATAATTCAGTACCATGTTCTGCAGGGTGATTCTCTTTTCCCCTTCATCGCCGTGGACTAAAAGACCTTTCGGTTTATCGATGACGAGGATGTTCTCATCCTCGTAAAGAATGGGAAAATCCGCCTTGACGGGACGCAATAAGGCATCCTTATGGAACTGTTCGAGAAGTTCTTCCTTCAGATAGATGTCGACGACATCACCCGTCTTGAGAATGTAGTCGATCTTGGCACGCTTTCCGTTGACTTTGACATCTTTCTGACGGAACATTTTATAAAGGAAAGAGACCGGAGCCTCCTTCAGCATCCGTTTGAGGAATTTGTCGATGCGCTGGTTGCAATCATTGTCTGTAACTGTGTAAATCATGGTTAAATTATACCATTTCAGCCCTCCTATATTCACAATGTGATTGATTTTTCTTGACAATGAGTGAAAATTTCCTAAAATATAACTTGCCGCATAAAACGGCACAGGAATTGGAGCGATACTCAAGAGGCTGAAGAGGTGGGCTTGGAAAGCTCATAGACGGGTAAAACCGTGCGAGAGTTCAAATCTCTCTCGCTCCGCCATCGAATGCAATGAGGGCGTCCGGAAGGATGCTCTTTTTTCTTTGTTTCCTAACAACGGAGCCGGGTTGACTGATACAAATGTAGCATTTCCGACAGTTAAAAAACAAATATTGATATCGGACAGGATTATGCCTATAATTGTTGCATGTAAGGGGTAACAACTATGGAATTATTCAAAAACAAAACGGTTCTCATCACGGGAGCCGGCAGAGCAGTACTCAGTGACGGCCGCTGCGGCTCCATCGGATATGGTATCGCCACCGCCTATGCCAAAGAAGGTGCGAACCTCGTCATCACCGGAAGAAACGTGCAGAAGCTCGAAGATGCCAAGAAGGAACTTGAAGAGAAATATCATGTTTCCGTTCTCATCCTTCAGGCTGATGTCTCTGAAAAGAACGACAATGAAGCAATGGTACAGGAAGTCGTAAAGAAAGCCGTGGAACGGTTCGGCGGTATCGATGTCCTCATCAACAATGCCCAGGCCAGTGCAAGTGGTGTTCCGCTTGCCACCCAGACCACGGAGCAGTTCAATCTCGCCATGTACTCCGGTCTCTATGCCGCTTTCTACTACATGAAGGCCTGCTATCCTTATCTGAAGGAATCCAAAGGCAGCGTCATCAACTTCGCTAGCGGTGCCGGACTCTTCGGCAACTACGGACAGTGCTCCTATGCCGCTGCCAAAGAAGGTATCCGCGGTCTCTCCCGCGTCGCGGCCACCGAATGGGCCAAAGACGGCATCAACGTCAATGTCATCTGCCCGTTGGCCTGGACAAGCCAGCTTGAGAATTTCGAAAAGGCCTATCCGGAAGCCTATAAAGCCAACGTCCATGTTCCTCCGATGGGACATTTCGGAGATTCCGAACTTGAAATCGGACGTGTCTGTGTCATGCTCGCCACACCGGACTTCAAGTATCTCACCGGCGAAACCCTCACCTTAGAGGGTGGTCTCGGACTCCGTCCTTAAGCTTAATTCTGATTTTTGAGGCAGGAAGAGTGTATACTTTTCCTGTTTTTTCTATTTTGGAGGTAGTAAATGATCGGAATCGGAAACCATCTGTCCCTGAGTCTCGGCTATGAAGGGATGCTAAGGGAAGAGAAGAAACTCGGTGGAGATACGTTTGCCTTCTTTACGAGAAACCCAAGAGGCGGAAACAAAAGAAACGTGAATCTTTCTGACCTTGACGCTTTAGGGAAACTCCGGGTTCAAGAGGGATTCTTTCCACTTGTCGCCCATATGCCCTATACGATGAACCTCTGCTCCGACAAAGAGGAAATCCGTGAATATTCCCTGAAGATGTTTGAAGAAGATTTATTGTTGATGGAACATTTGGATGGGTGCTACCTGAATTTCCATCCCGGAAGCCGGTTATCGAGGCCGATTGGGGAAGCGATTCAGGATATCATTGCCGGGTTAGACCGGATTCTCCCTTATGCGAATCATACCACTATCCTACTAGAGACCATGGCTGGAAAGGGGAGCGAAGTCGGAAGAACCTTCGAGGAACTGAAAGTCATTCTCGATGGGGTGAAGGACAACTCCCATTTAGGCATCTGTCTGGATACCTGCCATGTCTTCGACGGCGGATATGATATCGTGAATCATCTCGATGATGTCCTTGCGGAATTTGACCGTATCCTCTCCTTGGACCGTCTCAAGGCTATCCATCTCAATGATTCGAAGAATGTCTTAGGCTCCCATAAGGATCGCCATGAAAAGATCGGATATGGAAACATCGGGAAAAATGCACTTCTGAACATCGTCAGACACCCTCTTCTTCAGGGACGTCCCTTCATTCTGGAAACCCCGAATGATGAGGAAGGATACCGAAAGGAAATCGAACTGGTCAAAGAAAACCGGCTTGCCTAATGGCGCCGGTTTTCTTCTTGGAATTGATTGGGAATCCGCTTTAAAAGAATCGTATCCAACAAAGCAATCAGATACCCTGTTACAAGAGAGAGGGGGCCGAGGAAAAGGAAATAGCGGAAGATATAAAACGTCCGGAAAAAGAGCGCATAGACAAAAAGCTGCCCAATGACATGGAAAGAGGAAGAATAGAGTGAAACCGTGTAACAGGATGGATGAAATAGGTAATAAAGAACGAGTGCGACAAGAGAGGAGAGAACAGAGCCTCCTAAGGACATCAGGAACGTGATGGAGAAACTATTGGTCAGAATGGCCACCAACAGGGTTTTGCATAGCACGACAAAGAGGAAGGAGAATCCCCCGTAATAGTAGAGAACGAATAAGGTGATCAGGTTGCTCAATCCAATCCGGAAACCGGGAACCGGAACGATGGGTGGAAGAAGGCTCTCTAGGTAATGGAGAGAAAAAGATAATGCGATGAAGAGCGCAAGCGTCACCATCTTTTTGGTCGTGATTTTTTTCATGCATCAAACTCCGGGAAGCCCTGATCGACAATCATGACTTCGATGTGATTCGGAAGGCAGACAAGCGGCGTATAGGAGGTGCGGATTTTTCCCATCTTCACACAGAGATGGTCCGGACAGGTGATGCCGTCTTCTCTGATCTGGATGGAGTGGTCGCTGGACAGGGTGATTGTCAACTGTTCGGATAGGAAAGCAAAGCCGTCCGGATAACCGTACGCTGTTCCATCCTCTTTGGTCAGGACAATCTCCTTCTCTCCCTTTTCCGGGAAGCGGATCGCCGTGCTCTTCGTTTCATCATTCGGTTCATGGAGCAAAGTGCCCTCATACCGGATTTCGACATGGCTGTTTCCGTTTCCTTTCTCCGGAGCAAAGGAAATGCAGAGAACAGAGAGAAGCAGAATCAAAAGAAAAACGAGAAGAGGAACATCCTTTCTGATAGAAAACGCTGGGATTTTTGTTCTTTCTTTTGTGTGACTCATCGGAATTATTATAATTTCCGCACGCGGAAATTGGTATAATTCTAGCACGAACCGAAACGGAGGCCCTTATGAAAACCAAACGCAACCTTCTTACAATTCTTTCCTTGTCCCCACTTTCTCTTTTGGTCTCCTGTGCTCCCAAGGGATTTGTGAAGAACATCACCGTGAATAGCATCTATGCCGGAGCCGGGAAAGTACGTGTCATCGGTGCGGATTTCCTCTCTCCCTTCGACACCTCGATTTCGGCAAACCTTTATTATCAGGAAAACCAGTATACTGACGCAGAACTTAAGAATATCGAAGATACCATCCAGGAGAGTTATCTTTATGCCCACGCCTTATCCGACCGGCATTACAGCTATTACCTGGAAGGGTCGGACGAAAGCATCGTCAATCTCAAGACCATCAACGACTACTATGGAAGCGAAACCCCTCTTGTTCTTGACCCCTATCTTTATGATCTTCTCAAACAGAGCTATGAGTTTTCTCTTGTGACGGATGGAAAGTTCAACATCTTCTTAGGGACCCTCAACGATATTTATGAGACAAAACTCGAAGAGGTCCACGAGGATAGGACACGTTCCGCCCTCGATGCGGTCCTGGAATTCTCTACGAACCGCTATTTTTCTTCCTTCCGTGAAGAGGAAAGGGAACAGATTCAGAAAATCACTGAGACAATTCCACATAACAGAAGCGAAATGCAAGGTATCCTCACTTTCGATGATCAAACGAAGTCTGTCACCTTCCACCAATATCAGAATACGAAGAATCTGAAAATTTCTCTCGGTGGCTGTGCCAAAGGTTATGCCACCGAATGGGTCGCAGAGAAACTGCAGGCGACCTATCCGGATATTTCCCTCCTTCTCAATTCCGGCTTCTCTTCCATCAAGGCCATCGGAACAAGGCCGGATGGGAAACCTTGGAAAATCCGTTATGACAATCCTGTCTATTATGAGCAGATCATGCCTTCGAAGACGAACTATGCGAAGAATGAGCTCTCTCTCACCATCGATGGTCCCTTCAATCTCTCGACTTCGGGATATTACAATCAGTACTTCTATGAATATGAGGATGGAAAGAACATCTTTCAGAGAAGAAACCACATCCTCGATGCCTCCACCGGATATTCCGCATCCGTCTTCGATCAAGTCTCCGTTCTATCCGACAGCGCCTTCTATGCCGACATGATGACCACGGCCATCATGAACGCCTCCTCCGTCGCAGAAGCCAACTCCCTCATCGGATATCTCGATGGTTATTTCAGTAAGGAGACTGACGGTCTCCTCCTATCCTATAAAACGAAGAAAGGAACCCAGATTCCGTATTCCTATTCGATGAACGACTATCAAGGTCTTTCCACGGAGAGCGGACTTCCTATCTCCATCCTCACCGACGGAAGCAAATATCAGGGCACTTATGAAGAACTCGATGTCTCTTCTGTCGATAAAGTGAGTTCCACGTTTGAGCCGGTCTTTGAGGAAACCTATCTCCTCTCCGAGAACCTTTATGACAAGGCGAGCCTACTTTCTGACAAAGACTGCGGCACCAAGAAACCAAACCGCATCGCCGTCCTACGGAAAGCGACATAATTCTCTATACTATTTCTTTCATTTTTATTAGAATATAAGCAGAAAAACAAAGGAGGATTTGTTATGACTATACCCGGAATCATTGGAATTATCTTCGGAATCATCGCTTTCATCGTCATCGTCGTCGTGCTGAGCGGAATCCGCATCGTCCGTCAGACGGAACAGTTCGTTATAGAACGCCTCGGCGTCTTCCGTTCTGTCTGGGATGTTGGCATCCACTATCTTGTCCCCTTCATCGACCGCATCGAGAAGAAGGTCTCCCTCAAGGAACAAATTTATGATTTCCCACCGCAGCCGGTCATCACCAAGGACAACGTCACCATGCAGATCGATACGGTCGTCTTCTTCTATGTCACCGATGCCAAACTTTACGCCTATGGTGTCGAAGACCCGATTGCCGGCATTCAGGCACTCTCGTCTACGACACTGAGAAACATTATCGGCGACCTTGATCTCGATGACACCCTCACTAGCCGTGACATCATCAACAACAAAATGAGAAACATCCTCGATGATGCGACCGACCCCTGGGGTATCAAAGTCACCCGTGTCGAAGTCAAGAACATCCTTCCGCCGAGAGACATTCAGGAAGCGATGGAAAAACAGATGAGAGCCGAACGTGAAAAACGTGAGAAAATCCTCATCGCCGAAGGTGAAAAGACATCTCAGATTACCATTGCCGAAGGCCGTAAGGCTTCCATGATTCTCAATGCCGAAGCCGAGAAGGAAGCCAAAATCAAAGCTGCGGAAGCAGAAGCCGAATCTATTCTCAAAGTCAAGAAAGCCGAAGCTGACGGTGAACTCATGGTCCGCACGGCCCAGGCCAAGGGCATCGAACTCATCAATGAGGCAAGACCGAGTCAAGAAGCACTCTCCATCCGCTCTTTCGAAGCCCTGGAGAAAGTCGCTGACGGAAAAGCTACTAAGATTGTCGTCCCTTCCAGGATTCAGGATCTCACCAGCTACCTTGTCGCCGGGAAGGAAATCCTGAAGGACGAAAAGCCGGCTGTGGGAGAAAAGAAGCCGGCAGAAGAAAAAGCGGCGACAAAACCGGCATCTCCGACCAAGAAACCTGATCCGAGAGAAAACGTTCCGCACGTCTTCGAACAGCATCCGTAATCCGAAAGCAAAAGGACAGGAAACCTGTCCTTTTTCTTTGAAATTGGGGGATCCAATGAAGCCAAAAACAAAGAAAATCATCGTCAAGGCCCTCTCTGCCTTTGTCGTCTTATTGAGCCTTCTCTTAGTCAGCTATTACCTGTTCAACCTCTTCGGAGGGCAGGGGAAACTGATGAAGGATTTTCAGACCTGGGCGAAAGAGAACCTGGCTTTGGCATGCTTTCTCTTTCTTGTCATTTCCCCCCTAGTCAACATCATTCCGGGCATCTCTTCCGTCTTCTTCATCACCCTTGCCAACATCATGCTCAACGATCAGACTGTGCAGGGTATGTTCAACGCCTTCTTTTTGGCAGACGGCTCAGTTCTTCTCACCTCTACCCTCCTTTTTCTTTTGGGACGGGTCGCCGGAAAGCGTGTCGTCGGATGGATCATCGGAAAAGAAGACTACGAGAAAGCGGAACATCTCCTCACTCTCGGTGGGAAGACCTGTCTTCCTTTTGTCTATCTCTTTCCTCTTTTTCCGGATGACACCATCTGTTTCCTCGCCGGCTGTACCGACATCTCCTTCATCTACAATTTCGTCAATGTCATTCTCTTCCGTTCCGCCGGTGTCTTTGTGACCTGCTTCCTCGGAACTGACTTCCTCCACTACGAAAACTTTACCCCGCTTCAGTGGGTTCTTTTTGTCCTTGCCGTGATTGTTTTAGTCGCCGTTGTCCTCTTCCTTGTGAAGACCTATTACGGATACTTACGCAAAAAGGAGGAAGGCAACGCCTACCTCCTTGTGCGGGGACTTCACGTCAGAAAAACAAAATGATCAGAATCTGATCTCCTTGACCACTTCATCCGTGAGCAGATCACGGAGCGTGATGCCTTCTTCGTTCATCACCATATAGGAATGTCTGCCATCTTTCGGTAAAGAGACGGAACCCGGATTCGCAAGAATCCGGCCGTCTCTTTTTTCAAGGACACCGATATGGGTGTGCCCCTGAAGGAAAATATCTCCGCAGTTCTTCGGAAGATTGTCGAAGGAATAATGATGCCCGTGGGTCATCGTGACAAGGTGGGAGAAGACATAAAGCTGGGAAATCTCTGAGAACGGGAATTCGGAGACCATCTGATCGACTTCGCTCTCACAGTTTCCCTTGATGGCGATAATCCTGTCTGCGTGGCTGTTCAGAAGCTTGACGACTTCCTTCGGGCAGTATTCTTCCGGCGGGTCGTTTCTTGCACCGTTATAGTAGCAGTCCCCTAAAAGAATGATGCGGTCCGGATGGTAGAGTTCTTCTTTTCCGAAGAAAATCTTTCCGTAATGCAGTGATCCGTGAATGTCGCTTCCGATCAATAAATTCATAGTGTTACCTCTCTTTCTGGAAATCGAGGGACTTTAAGAGTCCTCCCGCGTTGTAATCGTATAGTTTCAGTCCGTTTTCGTCCATCACCAGATAAGAGTGAAGGCCGTCCCGAGGGAAAGCGAAGCTTCCCGGATTGGCAAGAATATGGCCTTCATAGTCTTCGGTGAGCGTCGCACAGTGGGTGTGACCGAAAAAGAAAATATCGTAGGGCTTGTCATAGGAATACGGCGATTCATAATGCCCGTGGGAGAGAATGATCACTTTTCCCATCTGGTAGTCGAGATTGAGATACGGCATCGGGAATCTCGCGTATTCGATGTCGCTTTCCCCGTCGCAGTTGCCTCTCACGGCGACAATCTTCTCTGCAATCGGATTGAGGAGGTCGATGGAATCGAGAAGCAGATCGCCGAGCAGATAGAGTTTGTCAAAGCCACCCTCATAGAAGAGGTCGACGAGTGCTTTGGTATAGGGGACATCTCCGTGCAAGTCGGAGGCAATCAGGATTTTCATACGGAACCATTATAGTGGAAAATCGGCACTATCGTTATGCTTTTGTTTTCTTTGGGATTATAATGCTACCGATGAAAACGATTTTTGCATCCGATTTTGACAATACCCTCTATTTCCGCGGTTCCTTCCGGGAAACAGATTGTAAGGCCATTTCTGATTTTCAGAAGGATGGCATGTTTTTCGGTCTTGCGACAGGACGCTCCTTAGAGGGAATACTCACTCCAACAAAAGGACAGATTGATTGCGATTTCTATCTTCTTGTGACCGGAAGCTACCTCCTCAGCAAGAACAAAGAGCTCTTCTACAATAAACCCATCGGGGAAGAGGAGGCTCTGCGCTTTCTGAGAGAATATGAGGACCGCTTCTCCATCGCCCTCAACACCGGGAAAGAATACCTTCCCTATTCGGACCCACTTTGCTGTTTCCACAAGGAAGGGCCTTTGAGTTCTGATCCCATCTACTGCCTCTCTGTCTATACCGGTTCGGAGGAGAAGGCGAAAGAGGAAAAGCGGATCATCGAAAAGAACTATCCTTCTTTCACTGCCCATCGGAACGGTGAATTCCTCGATATCACGGATTGCACCTGTTCGAAGGGAACCGCAATCGACAGACTTAGAAAACGGATTCCGGGCGGAAGGATTTTTGCAATCGGAGACAATGAAAACGACATCCCGCTTTTGGAAGCAAGTGATGTCGCATTCACATTCTATTCCTCTTCTGACTCAGTGAAATCCTATGCGGATTATCTTGTCGATAGCGTCGAGGAAGCCTTGGCTATCGTAAGAAGACTCACGCAAGAATCGCGATGACTTCTTCCTGTCTTCCTCCGACCATGTGCGGAGTCCCCTCATCATCGAGATAGATATCGGTTTCCAGTCTCATGCCGAAATCGGGGGCATAAATACCTGGCTCGAGAGAGAAGGACGTGCCCGGAATCAGCATTCTTGTATCGTGGGATTCATAGTTGTCGATATTCGCACCCGGACCGTGAGGAGAGACATCCTTGGCGATATTGTGGCCGGTGCGGTGGATGAAATATTCCCCGTAACCTGCTTTTTCGATGACCTCCCTCACGAGATCGTCGACTTCAAAACCCATCACCGGAAAGACACCCGATTCATTCTCAAGGAATGCAAATCCTTCGTCGACCGCCTTTCTCAGGATTGCAAAACGTTTCCTGACCACCTCAGGAACCTCCGTTCCGACATAGCCCATCCAGGTGATATCGCCGTATACGGCATTCTTTTCGTTCTTTTTTGCCCACATGTCAATCAGGACAACATCGCCCTTTTCGATACGGGAGTGCACTGATTTCGTCGGCCCGTAATGCGGATCGGAGGCATTGTGGTTGACGCTGACAATGCAGGGGTCATCATAGATATATCCGTCTTTGTGAAGCAGGTCGCAGATATAGGACTGCACATCATATTCATCGGAATAGCCTTTTGTCAGAATATCGTCCCTGATTTTCTGAAAGCCGAGCATCATGCAGGAGTGAAGCTCCTTACACGCCTCCTTCTGGCTGATTTCCTCTTCGGCGGTGAAGTGGGCGTAGAGCATCTGCTGAATATCCTGGCTGGAAATGACCTTGTGACCGGATTTGACAAGATAGTTGACACTTCCGTAGTCCGCTAGGGAAACTCTAGGAAGCAGTCCGTCATCGGAGATGTCCATCGCCAAAGTGTTGTAAGGCCTCAAAAGGTCGATTTCCATCTGAAGCATCTCTTCCCATGTTTTATAGAGATGGAGATCGAACCGGTCGGTGATTTCCTTCTCCTTCAGAAAGACGGAGTCGATTACATGGGCAAGAAGGAACGGCTTTTTGTTCTGCGGAACCACGAGAAAGATCTTTCTCGTGAGCATCTTCTCTCCTAAGAGGGAGAGAAGAATCGGATTGTGGTTCTCATAATCGACAATCACATACGCGTCCGCTATGTGTTCGAGCATCTTCTGTATCAGTTTGATTTTATCCATATGTATGTACCTTCTTTTGATAGTCTATCACAGACGCAGCGGAATCATATCCGGTAAAGCTCTTTCCTAAGACAACCTTTCCGCGTTTTCAGTATAATACTCAGGCTTAGGAGAAAACACTATGAATCAAGAAGCAGAAACGAAGTCAAAGAACGGGAAAGTAAAAGCTTTCTTTGTCCTTTTGAAAGAGAAACTGATGACGACATCCAACGGCATGGCCATCGGCCTGTTCGGAACCCTCATCATCGGTACGATTCTCGACCTATTCGCAAAAATCCCAGGATTTTCTGTGTTTTCCGTTTTTACCACCATCATCAAAGGACTGATGGGAGCCGGAATCGGACTCGGTGTCGCCCTGTCCCTTAAGGCGGAAGGCGTGAAAGTCGTTGCCGGAATGACAGCCGGCATGATCGGAAACTACGCCTATTCTTTCGCTACAGGAAAGGTTACAACCTTAGGAGACCCGCTCTCCTGCTACCTTTCCTCGATTCTCTGTCTCCTTGCCATCCACTATATCATGCGGAAGAAGACCCCGGTCGACATCATCCTGATTCCGCTTGTCGGACTCCTTTTCTCTCTGACCTATTCCTTCCTCCTTTCCTATTACGTCCATTACATCACACTGGCGTTAGGTTATCTCATCGAAACCTGCTTCAAAGTCGCTCCCTTTCCGATGTGCATTCTTATCTCTGTTTTGGTCGGCATGGCACTCACGGCACCAATTTCCTCCGTCGCCATCTGTGTGGCTATCTCCATCGGCAATGTCCCCTTGGCTTCGGCTGCCGCCCTCATCGGCTGTTCCGTCCAGATGGTCGGATTCGCCCTAGAGACTGCCTATGACAATAAATGGGGCAATGTCATCGCTGTCGCCATCGGAACCAGTATGCTTCAGTTTAAGAACATCGTTAGAAAACCGCTCATCTGGGTTCCGACTATTCTCACTTCTGCCCTTTTAGGCCCGCTTGCCATGGTCTTTCCGCTGAAGGATGCTTCCTACTATGCGGAGAACGGACTAGTCTCCTCTCTTTCCGTCGCCGCCGGCATGGGAACCTCCGGTCTTGTCGGTCCCCTCAATTTCCTCTCCGCTCACGGCTATGACTGGATCCTTCTTCTTGAAATCCTTTCCTTCTGTATCCTGCTGCCGCTCCTTCTTGTCTTTCTCATCGACTTTGGCATGCGGAAACTGGGTTGGATCAAAAAGGGAGACTTTTCCCTCTCTTCCGACCTCTGATCTCTGCTGCTGTCCTATCGCTTCAGTCCTCATCACTATGATGGGGATTTTTCTTTGGATAAAGTCACGTTCCGAAAAAAATACCACTCTTGAAAATCATGAAACGTGTTTTTAACAAGAATGTTTTTGCGGAAAAAGAGAAAAAAATAATTATTGAAAATAATAGTGCTAAAAAAGCGCTAAATGGAATATAATGATGCTATCCAAGGAGGGAAGGCTATGTTCAAAGGAAAAAGCAAGGGTCAGAAAGTCTTCATGGGATTACTTCTGGCCGCCTATATCGGCTGCTGTGGCGTTCTTATTGTGGAGGCTGCCCTTCCGGGCACTGTCTCTGCGGATCAGAGTAATGCAATCGGCGGTGGGATTGCGGATATCATCAATAACAATGCCGGTGATCAGACCGTCATTGTCAATCCGACTTCCCTCGCATTAAAGACACCGGAAAAATCCAACCTTTTTGTCGGAGAATCCTATTCGCTAGCCTACACCATTCTTCCGGAAGACTGCTCCTATAAGTCCGTGACCTTCCAAAGCTCGGATGAAACGGTTCTCACCGTCTCAGAAAATGGCGTTGTCTCTGCCAAAGGACAGGGCCAGGCGACAGTCACCTGCTATTCCACCAGCTTCCCGGACCTGAAAGATGAATGTACCTTCACGGTCGAGAACGTGAAGGAGGAATCCATCCAGTCGGCCCTCTCTTCCGTATTGGGAGAGGACGGTCTCTATCATCTCGAAGCCAATCGCTCCTATTCGATCTCCACTTCCTTCGTTCCCGCCAATACCACAGATAAATCCCTCACTTATTCTGTTTCCTTCGACGGCATGGACGAAGAGACTGCCTCTCTTTATGCCATGGTTTCCGATAGCACCCTCTATACGACGAAGGTGACGCCGGAAGGAAAACCAGGAAAAGTCACGGTAACTTCAGCAAACGGCAAGAATTCTTCCTTCGAATTCGTTTCGACGGAAAACAAAGTCCAGGTCGTCGATCTTCAGTCGATTTCGGTCAAGGCCAAGACCACCCCCCAGTATGAACTCGCCATCAATGAAAATATATCCTTCACTTCGAAATTCACCATCTCCTTCTCCCCGAGCAACGCCACTTATAAATCATATGTCCTCGAGTCCAGTGATCCGACGGTCATCCAGGTCTCCGGAACAACGCTGAAGGCGAAGAAGGTCGGGGAATGCGAAATCAAAGTCAAACCGACCCAATATTCCTTCTCTTCCTCCATCCGTGTCAAAGTATCCCCAAGTCCAATCAAGTCCGCTTCGATTTCCCTCAACTACCTTTCGGAACCGAGAATCAAGGTTGGGGAAACTTCCTATCTCCGTTACTCCTCCGTCAGCCCGAGCAATGCCGATGCCCATCTTCAGAAACTGATCACCTATGAAAGCTCGGATTCTACTATCCTCAGTGTCGATCAGAAGACCGGGAAAGTCACTGCCAAAAATCAGGGCACAGCGACGGCATCCGTCAAGTTCTATGATTCCAAGGAGAAGATGGAAGCAGGAACCCCTGCCTTAGTGAAATCCATCAAGGTGGAAGTCTTCGCTCCTGCCGAAGTCAGCGACATCGAGGTGACCGAATCCCTCGATGAGAGCGATGATAACAGCAATATCCTTTATAACGGCAAGACCTATAATCTTGCAAATTCCATCAAGATTGCGAAAATGTTTGACATCTCCGGGAAGGAAATCGATGCCAGCCGAGAGGGTATCAGCAAGACACTCACCTATAGTATCTCAGCCAAATCCTCCACCGAAGGGGACCTTGACAGTGTCAAAATCGTGGGGGACAATCTTGTCCTTACCGACAATGTCTATCCGGGGAAAATCACCATCGAATATTCCCATGCCGCTTCCGGTATCGCCGGAACCTATGAATATACCCTCATCAACGAAGTGAAACCCACCATCGATCGGGATGAGGATTCCAGAAGCCTGAACTTCGCCGCACCGACCTTATCGGAAAGCCTTTCCCTCTATGTTACCTCTTCCGGAAGCATCTCCTTCCCAGAGCATCAGAGCTACCGCTTCACTCCGGAAATCGGCTATGAGAACTATGCCAAAATCACCGAAACGACCGACACTTCCCTTTCCTTCCGTGGACTCGACGAAGGAGACTTCTCCTTCGGCGTTACCCCGGTCTATGACGGCAAAGAACTCAACGGCGTCAAAAAGAACATGGCTGTCCATGTCCGCCATAAGATTGCGACAGGCTTCACACTGAATCTCTATCTCAACGAGAATGAGAATCCGATGGACCTTTCCAAGAGTACCTTGGAGGACGGCAGTCTTGCCATCACGCTTGATGTCGATAGCGTCGTCACCATGGAAGCCCTGTATCAGCCTTTTGATAATCCGACGAAATTCAATCTCACCGTCAAGGGAGATAAGAAAACAATCGGAGAATATAAGGAGAACGCCTTTATCTTCCATAAGGTCGGCAAAGTGAACTTCCAGGTCACCGAGGAAGTGTCCGGTATCAGCAAGAACATCCTCTTCCGCACTGTCAACCGCGTCAAACTCGATGAGAACAATCCGATTTCTCTCAAACAGGACAAAGCCTCCTACGATAAAGAGACCAACACCTACCACATCGAGAACGGCATGCCGGCGAAGATCATCACCAACTTCGATGCCACATCCACCTTTACCAAGGTGACCTATGAGAGCTCGGATCCGACCATTCTTAAAGTCGGCAACGATGGCAACATCACGCCGCTCAAGGCCGGAAGTGCCGACATTCTCTGCTATGTCAACGATAAAGACACCATCGATATCACCTACACCATCCACATGGTGGTCGAAAAGAAGAGCCTCATCAATAACATGCATTCCTTCCTGTACAAAATCAGAAAAGGGCTCGGCCACTTCGGTGCCTTCCTCATCACCGCCGTTTGCTCCACCCTCTTCTACTTCTTCGGCTTTGAGAAGAAATCCCTCTTCTTCTCTCTCCCCTTCAGTGTCATCCAGGGCTTCTTCCTTGCCGAATTCACCGAATTCATCCAACTCTTCACTCCGGGACGCTCCGGCCTCTTCTCGGATGTTCTGATCGATTTCACCGGTTATAGCATCGGATTCGGAATCACCATCGTCGCATTGATTCTATTCTATCTGATTCGGTATCTCGTGAAACGATACGGAAAGAAAAAAGCAGACGATACGAAGCAAGATTGAACTTTGATTTGTCGCCTGATTCCCTCTCTTAGAAGGGGTCAGGCGACATTTTATTTCCCTTGATGTAAGCGGTATGAAAACTGAAAAATAAACAAAACATTAAAAATTCACAAATTTTGTTAGAACAGAAAAACAAATTGCTCAATTGTACTTTCTTTTCTTCAAACCGGTAGAAAAAGTGGGTATAATAGAACCAGAAAGGTTAGGAAAAATCAATGTTATATGATGTCGCTATCATAGGTGCCGGCATTACCGGTACCTCGCTTGCCTTTGAACTCTCAAAATACGAACTCAATGTCGTTCTGATTGACAAGGAGAACGATGTCGCCATGAAGACGACCAAAGCCAATTCCGGCATTGTCCATGCCGGCTATGATTCCAAACCGGGGACCAAGATGGCAAGACTCAACGTCGAAGGATGCCGGCTGATTCATGATCTCAGTGAGAAACTGAATTTCCACTATCGTCAGATCGGATCCCTTGTCATCGGTTCCACCGAAGAAGAACATAGGAAAATCGACGAATTATATGAACGGGGAATCAAAAACGGTGTCCCTCAGCTTTGCATCCTGAAGACCAAGGAAGAAGTCCACGCTCTCGAACCACATCTCAATCCTGAAATCGACTACGCCCTCTACGCACCGACCTGCGGTGTCGTTTCCCCTTGGGAACTCGCCCTTGCCCTCGGTGAGACGGCCGTCATCAACGGCGTCCGTTTCCTCTCCGACAGTCCGGTCCAAGCCATCGACAGAGAAGGCGAAAACTATGTCCTCACGACTCCGAAGGAACAGATCCATGCCCGCTTTGTCGTCAATGCCGCCGGTGTTCATGCCGATGACATCTATCGTCTCGCCTTGAAGGATAAAGCTGACGAATCGTTCCGCATCACCCCTGTCAAGGGCGAATATTATCTCCTTGACCGGGAAGAAGGACACACTGTCGAGCATGTCATTTTCCAGACACCGAGTTCCTTAGGAAAAGGTGTCCTCGTCTCCCAGACCGTCCACGGCAACCTCATCGTCGGTCCGGATGCCAATTCCGACATCCCCTATAAGGAAGATACCGGAAATACGAAGAAGGCTCTCGATTACGTGAGAGAACAGGCCAAGCGTTCTGTGAGCAACATCAATTACCGCAACAACATCCGCAATTTCGCCGGTGTCAGAGCCACCATCGAAGGAAGAGAAGACTTCCTCATCGAAGAGAGTCCCTTCTTGAAGCATTTTATCAACTTTGCCGGCATCAAATCTCCGGGTCTCACCTCCGGCCCTGCCTTCGGTAAGGAACTTGTCAGAATGTTATCGGAAATGGGTGTCAGCATGGTCGAAAAGAAGGAATTCCAGTATTTTCGCCTCCCCGGTTTCTTCTCTTCGCTCTCCAAGGAAGAGAAGGAAGCCCGGATTGAGAAGGACAGAAGATATGGTCAGGTCATCTGCCGCTGTGAAACCGTGACGGAAGGAGAAATTGTCGCTAGCATCCACCAACCGATTCCTGCCAAGTCCATCGATGGGGTCAAGCGCCGTACCAATGCCGGTATGGGCCGCTGCCAGGGCGGATTCTGCGGACCGAAAGTCTTTGAAATCCTGATGAGAGAACAAAATCTCAATTTCGATGAAGTCTATCAGGATGTGACAGGCTCCAACGTTGTCGTCTCTGAAACAAAGGGGAAGAGAAAATGAAAGAACAACATGATTTAGTCATCATCGGCGGCGGTCCTGCGGGACTTGCGAGCGCCTATGGCGCCTACCAGAACGGTATCCGCGATATTCTCATCATCGAGAGAGATGATACCCTCGGCGGTATCCTCAATCAGTGCATCCATAACGGCTTCGGTCTCCATCGCTTCAAAGAGGAACTGACCGGTCCGGAATATGCCGCTCGCTATGAGAAGATGGTCGCCGATACGAGTGTTTCGGTCCGTACCAAGACCATGGCCATCGACATTTCTCCGGACAAAGTCGTCACGGTCCTTTCCAGCGAACGTGGCTTAGAGGAAATCAGCGCCAAGGCAATCATCCTTGCCATGGGCTGCCGTGAAAGAAGCCGCGGCGCTATCTCGACACCCGGCGACCGTGTGGCCGGTGTCTATACCGCCGGTGCCGCACAGAAGTATTGCAACATCGACGGATATCTTGTCGGCAAGAGGGTCGTCATCTTAGGCTCCGGCGATATCGGTCTCATCATGGCAAGACGTATGACGCTTGAGGGGGCCAAGGTTCTTGCCGATGTCGAACTCTGTCCGTATTCCAACGGTCTCAACCGTAACATCACGCAGTGTCTCAACGATTTCGATATTCCGCTCTATCTTTCCCATACCGTCACGGATATCGTCGCGGATGAGGAACATCATCGCGTCAAACAGGTCGTCATCAGCAAAGTCGACGAGAAGAACAATCCGATTCCGGGAACCGAAATCACATTCGACTGCGATACACTTCTTCTCTCCGTCGGTCTGATTCCGGAGAATGAACTTTCCAAGAAAGCCCATGTTGAACTCGACCCGAGAACCCGAGGCGCCGTGGTCCGGGACAATCTGGAAACATCCGTCGACGGTATCTTTGCTTGCGGCAATGTCCTTCAGGTTCACGATCTTGTCGACTATGTCTCCCAGGAAGGCGAGAAGGCCGGCAGAAATGCGGCTCTCTATATTCAGAACGGAGAAATCGTTTCCGAATCCGCAAGTTCTGTCGTTGGAGACGGGGTCTCCTATCTTTGCCCGCAGAAGGTCAGCTACGACGGCGAGGATAAGTTCGAACTCTCCTTCCGTGTCCGCCATCCTTTCGACAGAAGCCGTATCCTTGTCGAAGCCGACGGGGAACTCATCAAGAAGGTGGAAAAGATGAAAATCATCCCTTCCGAGATGGAGAAAGTTGTTCTCGACAAAGCGCTCATTCGCGGCAAGAAGGAAATCCGTGTTTCCATTGAGGAGGTCAAAGCATGATCAAGCATTTTGTCTGCATTCAGTGTCCGAGAGGCTGCTCTCTCACGGTCGATACCGAGAAGATGACCGTCACCGGAAATTCCTGTCCGAGAGGTAAGACCTACGGACTTTCCGAAGCGACGCATCCTGTCCGCACCATCACTTCCACTGTCGTATTGGAAGGCGGCCGCATTCCGAGAGTCTCCGTCAAGACGAACCAGCCCGTCCCTAAGGAGATGATCATGGATGTCATGGAACAGATCGATGCTGTCTGTGTCAAAGCTCCGGTCCACATTGGGGATATCGTCATTCACGACGTTCTTAAGACGGGCGCCGATGTCATCATCACCAAAGACGTCGAAGAGGTGTAGTGATCCCTCAGAGAGTATGGTTACGGAAGTGAGTGTTCTCTAGAGGATTCCTGTTTCGTTTCCCTGCTAAAAGAAGACACTTTTTAAAGAGACCTCCGACATGAGAAATTCATGTCGGAGGTATTTTTTACGGAAAACTTTGTGGAATGTTTTGATTCAACTTTCCATTGTTTTAAGGCTTTTTGAAACGGAAGTGTTATCTATAATGTGTGGCCTTATCCTATGTCAAAATAGATAGAAGACCATCACTAAACTCCTCTTGTTTTCAGGTTTAGCTTCGTTCGTGATACGATTACATTTGTTTTGACTTTTAATCTTTCAGGCAACCGATTGGAATAACAAAGACACCATCATCTCTTTTATAACCATATTGGCTTCCTGTTATTATTATTTTCAAATCAGGTAATCTCAAAAGGCATTGGCTTTCTTTTTTATTGTGTTCAATGATCAGCCTTTCGATTTCACACAGATGCTTTGCGCCGTCATCGATTTCTTTTGTTCCGAGTTTGAATTCCAGCAAGGCATATCGTCCATCTTTTAAGTGAAGAACCCCGTCTGCTTCTAATCCATATCTATCATGATAATATGACATTTGGCCGTTCATACTAGAAGAATAAATCTTTAAATCTCTGATGCATAATGACTCAAAAAGAAATCCTAATGTCTTAAAATCAGTATTAAAATACTCTGGTGTGATACCTAATGCTGCAACTGCAATGGAAGGATCAATTAAATTCCGCTTATTGCTGGCTCGAATCACTTCCTTTGACCTTATTGAGGGGCACCATGCGGGAATATCTTCGATGATGTATAGTTTCTCTAAAGCTTGAATATAATTGTAATAAGTTGTTTTTGTTATTTCCGTTGTTGAATTAACATCGCCAAAAATAGTTTTGGTCCCAGCCAGAGTAAAAATGTTTCTTGAGTAGGAGGTTAAAATCCGCTCTGCCAATTTTGCGCTTCTTTTCACGCTGTCTATCGATGAAAAATCTCTGTTACAAGTTTGAAAGAATAAGTCATTTGCGATTTCCAATTGAGATTGTTTGGCTTTATTGTATAAAGATCGAGGCCATCCACCTCTACAAATTGCAAAAATCAAATCATCGATTGTCAATTTTGAATCAATAAAATCCATTTGCTTTCTTTGAAATAACTGAAAAAGGGAAACCTCGCCGGAGGATTCTCCGCTTTCGTAAAGAGTCATCGGATACATTTTTAATGTTGATATTCTTGTAGTCCCGGTGTGTGTGGCGTATTTACATTTGCGGAGGATGAACCTGTCAAAATATATAATCCTGATTCGTTTTTATCATCGATGGATTTCCTGATGGCTCCCCATATTTTGGGGGCATCTTGCCATTCATCGAATAGTCTTGGGTTATCTCCGATCAATAATTTAGAGGGCATTGTTTCGGCAACGCTTAAATATCTTTCACGATTATCATCATCCTGAAACTCAATGATGCTTTCGCTTTTTGCTTTGCTGATGTTGCTTTTCCGCAGCCTTTCGGACCGACAATCAGCACTCCGCCGAATGATTCTAATTTTAGGTCCTAAAGATTATCGATTGTTCTTTTTCTTGTATTCTTTCATTGTATTTTACCGCACTAATTATGGCACACTTTACAAATTTGTGGTGTTTTACTTTACAAATTTGTGCTAAGCACCTGATGATAACTGCTTTGGAACGAGATGATTTAATCTTTAGTGATCGCATTCCGTTTAACTATGCTCACTGAAAAAGGCTCGGGGAATCTCCCGGGCCTTTCTGCTTTCTGATACAAAACGGAATTACATCAACTTCATGAAAAGTGCTTTGACCTCTTCCTGATCCGCTTCTCTCGGGTTGCCCGGATAGCAGGCATCCTTGAGGGCGTCACGGGAGATATTGTCGAGGTCTTCCTTCTTGATTTCCGGGCACTTGTCCGGGATTCCGACATCGTTGCCGAGTTTCTTGACGGCGGCGATGGCGGCGGCTCTATACTCTTCGACACTCATCTTGTCGACATTTTCGACACCGAGGGCGATGGCAATATCTTTATACTTGGTTCCGGAAACAGGTGCGTTGAACTCCATGGCAATCGGAAGCAGCATGGCGCAGGCCTTGCCGTGCGGAATATCATAATAGGCGGAAAGGGTATGTGCCATGGCGTGGTCGATACCGAGACCGACATTGGAGAAGCCCATACCGGCGATATACTGACCAAGGGCCATTCCTTCTCTTCCGTCCGGATCGTTTTCGACAGCCTTTCTGAGGCTCTTGCCGATGATCTCGATTGCCTTGATGTGGAACATATCAGACATCTCCCATGCCCCGCGGGTGATATAGCCTTCGATGGCGTGAGTGAGGGCGTCCATTCCGGTGAAGGCAGTGAGACCCTTCGGCATGGAGGCCATCATATCCGGATCGACGAAAGCGACGACAGGGATGTCATGGACATCAACACAGACGAACTTTCTGACTTTCTCCGTATCCGTGATGACATAGTTGATAGTGACTTCGGCAGCGGTTCCGGCAGTGGTCGGAACGGCGAAGATCGGAATGCAGGGCTTCTTGGTCGGAGCGACACCTTCGAGGGAACGGACATCGGCGAATTCGGGGTTGGTGATGATAATACCGACCGCTTTGGCAGTGTCCATGGAGGAACCTCCGCCGATGGCAAGAAGGAAGTCAGCGCCGGCTTTCTTGCAGGCTTCAACACCGGCCAGGACATTTTCGATGGTCGGATTCGGCTTGATTTCGGTGAAAAGTTCATAGGCGATGTGAGCGCTGTCGAGCAGATCCGTCACCTTCTTGGTGACACCGAACTTGACTAAGGAAGGATCGGAGCAGACGAGAGCTTTCTTGAAACCTCTGTTTAAGGCTTCGGGGACGATGTTCTCGATTGCGCCGTGTCCATGATAGGAAACTTCATTCAGAACAAAACGATTTGCCATAGTGATTGGCTCCTTTCGATACTTTTCATTATAACGTGAAATTGATTTGCTGTTTCAATTGCACTTATCTTTTCAAAACAATCACGAATTCGTTAAAATTCAATCAAAATCAATCAGCCTAGGCGAGGAAAGCATGGGTGGCAAGATCGATGCGAATTGTATCGCCGTAGCTCTTTTCATAGAACGGATTGACGACAGGGATGTATTCTTCTTTGACATTGTTGTACCGGCAGGTCTGGACTTTGTTATCGAAATCAACCTGGATGGTGAGACCGACCATCGCATTGTGGCTTCCTCCATCGTCGGTTTGAGTGAGACCATGTTTGGAAATCATGAGGGACGGAAAGTTGAAATCGAGGAGATAACCCTTGTATTGTTTTCCGCCATAGGCTTTGTTATAGGTCAGCTTCTGTTCGGGTGTGATGAGGCCCGGTTCAAAGATGAAGAGGTCATGCTGGTGACCACAAAGCGCCATATCGACATCCATTTTGTTAAGTTGTTCGACAAACGCTTTTTTGCTTGTAACATGGTTGTGTCTATAGTTGATGAAGGGAAGCGGAATATGGGAGACGACAAGATGATAGTCGTAGTTTTTATAGTAGCCTCTCTTTTCTTCCTCCTTGAGGAATTCGACCTGTTCCATGCGATAGGTTTCGAAGTCGGCGGAACCGTAGTATTCCCACCAGTCATCGTCATGGTCTTCTCCGAGGTCGAGGACCCATCCGTAGACATTGCCGAAACGGAAGGAGTAGTAGAATTTTTCGTTGACGGAAGGGGTGAATTTATAGAGCTGTTCGGAATAGGGACCTTTCAGTTCGTGGTTGCCTCTGGCATAGATGACCGGGATTTCCCCTTTGGTCAGTTCGAAGGCGACTTTATTGGCGTAATTGGCATCATAGTAGGTGTTGACATCGGAGATGATATCGCCGTTGAGGACGAGTAGCTCGAAATCCTTGTCCGCCTTGATGGCATTCTTGGCGCCGGTGAGATCCATGTGGATATCGGAGAAGCTATAGTAATTGAGACCATCGGATGTGTCCACAGGGCGGAAGGAATAAGATTTCTTTGCTAAGCTTCCCTTGATGGCGCCGAATGGGCCACGATAGAAGTAGCTTTGGGAATAGACCGTATAGGCTTTTGCCTCGTCGAGTTCCTTCATCGGAATCGTAACTTTGTGGACTTTCTCTTCAGACTTCTGACTTCCGGCATAGGTGTCGTAGTACGCTTTGTCACCGACTTTGACATAGCTGGAAGCTTTGTCGGAAGAAGAAAAGATAATCTGATAGTTATCTTCTACGATATAGACGACCGGTTCATAGGAGATGGTGTTGATGCGGAAGTTGAAGATGTAGACCGAGAAGGAGATGAGAATGGCTCCTAGGGCTGTATACTGGAAAATTCTATTGTTGGCGATCTTCAGTTTCGGATAGAAGAAAAGGAAGAAGATGAGAAGGGCGACGGGAAGGAGGGCCAAAAGGGTATAGAGCATGTTGACGAAGATGAATCTCGCATAGTCTTTTCCGCCCAGGGCGAAGACGACAAGGATGGCGACGAAGAAAATGACGTTGATTGGAAGCAGGATGTAGTTCCAAAGATTCTTTTTCCTGAGGACGAAGAAGAGGACGATGTTTGTCACCATCACCAGGAAGAAGACGATGAAGAGAATCAGAGGAAGATAAAGAAGGAAGGGATTGTAGGCTTTTTCGTAGCCGAGCGTCTTGCTGATGCCCGACCAACAGGTTCGCATCGAAAAGAACATCAGACAGTTGAAGCAGGACAGAAGCATGGAAAACCATTTCAGTGTTTTCTGTACCGTTTCCTTGACAGCGGATTTTTCCATAAATGATACCTCGTTGCCTATATTTTACCGCAAATGATAACACGGACGTTAGAAACGAACAAAATTCCATTAAAAAAGACGGAGATTGCTCTCCGCCTTAGTGGATTCGATTTTGAAAAGATTAGATGCAGGTATAGCCGCCGTCGACCGCAATGATCTGGCCGGTGACATAGGAGGATTCCTCGGCGCCGAGGAAGCAGGCGCAGGAATTGAGTTCGCCTTCTTTTCCGTATCTCTGCATCGGAACGGACTGATGGGCGAAGGCCTGGAAGTAGTCGGAATTGAGGGTTTCGGTCGTGAGCTCGGTGTAGAAATAACCAGGGCAGATGGCGTTGACGGTGATGCCGGTCGTTGCGAGTTCTGCCGCGAGTCCTCTGGTGAAGTTGATGACGGCACCCTTTGAGGTGTGATAGGCAATGGTCGGGATGGCGGTGTTGCCGACAAGACCGTAGATGGAAGCGATGTTGATGATTCTTCCGTAAGTCTGGGTCTTGTTGTCAATCCCTTCTTTCATGAGGTTACCGAAGGCACGGGAAACCTTGAAGACGGAAGTGAGGTCGAGATTGAGCGTGAACATCCAGTCATCGTTCTTGAAGTCGAGGGCTTTGGTTCCGGTTCCCTTTTCTCCTCCAGCATCGTTGACGAGGACTTCGGCGTGGCCGAAGTGTTCCTTGACCGCTTTGACGGCCTCTTCGATGGAAGCGTCATCGGTGACATCGCAGCGGATTGCCAAAGCATCCGTTCCGTATTTCTCCTTGAGATCGGCGGAGAAAGCTTCGAGTCTTTCGACTCTTCTGGCTAAAAGGGCAAGCTTGGCTCCCTGCTTGGCGAAGCCTTCCGCCATCTGCTTTCCGAGTCCGGAAGAAGCACCGGTGATAACGACGACTTTATTGGTGTAATCGAACATTATGTGTACCTCCTTGATAGTACATTTATAGTAAAACACATCATTTTTTGTTTTTCTATACTTTACAAAAAACTTTTTTTGTAACCTAAAAAAGAACAATATTTGACATCAGTATACTTGTTGCTTAAGTTTAACAAAAAGACGGCTTTCTGGGAGAAATCCGTCTTTAAAGTGCGAGGATGAGAATGGCGGCGAAGAGACCGACAATTAGGTAGCCAATCCCAAAGAAGAAAAAGTAGAGGAACAAGGTCAGATAGTGTAGTGAACCCCTCTAGTTGGACCGAGGGTGGCTCAGCTTTTTTTGAAGGAAAATCATCAATCTTTCAGGATATCATGGAAGATGTGTTCATAATGTTTTCCAGATATTCCAAAGTCTTTCTCTTTATAGTTCCAAATAGCATGCCCGATATGATAATGTTCGAATGCCTGATGGATGTCATGGAACCAACGGAGAGTATCCTCTACTGGTGCATTGTCGATGACGCCGTATTCTCCGCAGTAAAGCGGAACATCATATTTCTCCGCATGAGCGATGGCAGGCTGAAAAATTGTTTCGAAGAAGCGCGGAGAAATCATCTGATTTTCCGCTTCGTTGATGTTCCTAGAATTTTCTTTTGAGAACATTAGGGCGGCTTCTCTGTATTTTTCGACTGTGTTTGGATAACCGATGCGGAAATTCGGATCCATGTTCTCGACCCAGTACGCCCCCTGGTGAGTGAATGCGAAGGGCTCATAACAATGGAAGTTATAGATGATGCGATCATCCATTGGCTTTTCGAGATAGGGGACGGAATTGACATCATTATAGGAAACACCACCTAAGACAATGTATGCGTCTTTGCTGACGGAACGGATGGTCTCTATGGTTTCTTTTGCGACTTTGTTCCAGGCTGCATAGACCTTGGAAAGAACGACCTCATTGAGCAGTTCGAAGGCCATGACATCGGTATCATCCCTGAATTCCGTGACAATCTGTCTCCACAGATTCCGGAATCGAATCTGAAGATTCTCATCATAGAAGAATTTTTCCCTGTCCATATTTTTCTTCAACGGATCGAAGGAGTAGCCATAGATCTCATGGAGATCGAGCAAGAGATGAAGATGATATTTTCTGCACATGGAAAGGGCGAAGTGAAGTCTTTCATATCCGACATCATTTCGCTTGGCTTCCTCATCTTCCAGAAGCGGATAATCCACCGGAATTCTTACATGGTCAAAACCGAGAGAGGCGATGTTTTTGAAATCGTCTTCCTTTATAAAATTGTTAAAGTGGTCTAAATCATAGTTGGCATATTGACTGAGCCAGCCTCCGAGATTGACACCCTTCTGGTAACCATTCCATATCAGCATCGATGAAATCCTCCTGTTGTTGGTATTATACGGCGAGTGGTTACCGAATAGGAGAGTTTCGTAGATTTTCGTATAGAACTTCAGTTCTCCTTCAGGAAATCCTTTGAGGAATAGTGAATCAGAACCTGCGGAATGGAGACACTGCAGACTAAAAGGATATTCTCTTTCCGTTCTTTTCTGTAATAGGCGTGGTTTTCTGAAAAATGTCCTTTTCCTCCAAACTAACATGAGGCTTCCTTTTGTCGATGATCCGCATGACTGAATTGCTGCTTCATTGCACGAACTTTTATGAATGCTAGTTCGATTTATTGTGTTTTAAAGAATTGCTTCTAACAGAAAAGCCCGGGATAGAATCCCGGACTTCTGTCATTCAATGATAGTATTATCTTAAATCTGTTTCCTGAGAATCCATGACATCAATGATGCCGTTGTTGGTTCTCTTTCGGAGGGAGAGTTTCATGACAAAGCCATCCATGAGATAGAGGACGGAGGGGAGAACGACTGTAATCATCACGGCAGAACAGATGGTTCCGATGCCGAGAAGAAGCCCGACAGTGGAGATGGAATTTTGAGAAGAAATGAAGTGGATGACGAATCCGCAGACCGTGAGAATGAGACCGGAGGTGAAGATTGTCGGCATGGCGGACTCCACGGCCATTTCCAGAGATTTCTTTTTGGAGAATCTGCTGCGGAAGTTCACGTAATTGGACGACATTAGAATTCCGTAGTCGATGGTGGCACCCATGAGGATGCAGATGGTGACAATGTAACTCATGAAGAAGATGCTGTTTCCGGCAAGGAACTGAGTGCTCATCGCAATGAAGATGGCCCCTTCGATGATGCAGACAAGAATGGTGGGAAGAGAGAGGGAACGGAAGACGACCATGACAATGACGAAGATGGAAATCAGGGTGAATATGGTGATGAAGAGATTGTCGTGATCGAAAGATTTCTGCAAATCATAGGCGGAGACAATCTCCCCGGTGATATAGGAGCCTTCCCCGAAGATTTCCTTGGTCTGATTGGAAAGGTGACTGACGAAATCGGTGACATCCGTTCCTTCATTCGGAAGATCGACGGAAAGAAGCATTCTGGAGTAGTTTTCCCCGACAAACAGGTCGTTTGCTTTCTTGATGTCATTTTTGGCATCGTCGACTTTTTTTCGGTTTTCTGCTGTCATCTTGGTCTTCAATAACGAATTGGAGTCTTTGTTGTCATCGATGAAGTCAAGAAGCTGATAGGCCATGATAGGATCGGAGAGGGAACTGTTGTCATTGACGAGCTTTTTGATATAGACACCGGAGATTTTCTCTTCTTCGATTTCTGAGAACTTGACATCGCTCTTCAGGCTGTTTTTCAGAGAAAGCATCGTCTGATAGAGTTCCTGATAGTTTTTCTTTTTGGTGTCTTCGTTGAATTTGCTGATTGTCAGCATGTCCTCGATTTTCTTTCTGTTTTCTTCCGTCAGCTGGCTTTGTATGGCAGAATCCTTTTCTGACTGTGCAAGGACATATTCGAAGAACGTCTTTCCGTTGATTGCTCCGGTCTTCATTGTTCCGTTTCCGTAAAAATAGAGAATGTAGAGCTGACGGATACTGTCGCTAGAAGCGCCCATCTCGACTTGGCTTCCTGTCAGAGCTTCGGCGACCTGTTTCAGGACCGGTAGGAACTGTTCGTAAGGATATGAGCTTTTTATGATGGCATAGAGAATGGAGTACTGGCTGATTGTTGCCACGGCAGTCTGATCGGTAATCATGCTGGTTTCGACCAGATAATTCATGAGGTTAAGGAAGGGAATGGTATCTTTCGGCGTCTCTTGCTTGGAAAGGAAATATCCCCGGTAGATGTAATTCACCTGTTCTTCTGTAAGCAGGACCTGGTAGTTCTGATAGAAATAGGCACGAAAAGTCGCCTTGTCCATTTCCAGGTCCATTTGAGCAAGGAATTGAGCGATGCCGGCGGAGAGCTGTTCGATCTGTTTTGCCGTCTCTTCTGGAATCATCGTTTTGACTTCCTCGTTTTCTCTTGCCTTTCTGATGAAGGAAAGCATCGTTCGGAAGTCGATGTTCTTTTCTTCGAGACCTTCGTAATAGTAAAGACCATAGAGCTGACGGAGCGAGAAGAGTGAAATATCCGTGCTGATGGACATTCCAGAATTCAGCCGGCCATAGAGCTCCTCGGCAGTGAGGTCGCTCTCTGTGATTTCCGAGGCGGTCTTCAGTGTTTTGATGGTATCCTTGGTTTCCTGATCGACAAAATCTTCGACACTGCTGTCATTTGTGGCGATATCATCGGCGACGTTGATGAAGTCCCGGAAGGTCATCTTGGCAGAATCCGGGTTCTGATAAAGGTGATACATCGTATAGAGCAGCTCGGTATCCTCTTTGGAAAGATTCAGCTTCCGGGTCGCCTTTGTGACATCGTATTCTTCCTTTACTGTATTGGTATAGGCAGTATATGTTGTGAGGACTGCTTTTCCGTCCGACGTTCTGTAGTTTTTCAGGTCGGCAATGAGTTTTTTCTCTTTTTCATCGCTGTCTTCCGCGTTTTGATAGACGACGATGACAGTATTATTGTTTCCGAAGGCCTCGGTGATCTTTTCGTTTCCGGCTTTTGTGTCGGAAAACAGGTAATTGTTTTTGGCCTGAAGATATCCGGAGCCGCCGATGAGCGCGAGTGCGAGCGGAACGATGAGCCATCCTACTTTTGTGGCGTTTTTTGTGAAGATTCTCCCTTTCGGTTTGAGAGGCTTTTTATGAAGCTTTCTCATCGGCTTGTCAAAAAGAAGAATCAAGGCAGGAAGCAGTGTGAGAGAGGTGATGGCCGAAATGACGATACCCTTCATTAATACCGTACCGATATCGAATCCGATGCGGAAGGACATGAAAAGCAGGGCGAGCAGACCGGCAATGGTTGTCAGAGCACTGGCAGAGACAGGGCTGATGACTGATTTGATGGCTTTTTTCATAGCCGTTTTGCTGTCCTCGCAGTTTGCCTTTTCTTTGCGGTATGCATGGAGGAGCACGATGCTGTAATCGATGGATAGGGCGAGCTGAAGAATTGCCGAAATTGAATTGGTGATATAGGAGATTTCGCCGAAAAAGACGTTCGTCCCCTTATTGATCAAAATGGCTACGCCGGAGGCGGCTAACAGGATAAGTGGCTCGATCCAGGATTCGGACGTAAGTAACAGAATGGCGATGACGAGACATAAGGATATCCCAAGAATATAGCCCATTTCTCCGGTGATGGAGTCGCGGAGTTTCAGTTTTTCTACCGTGGTTCCTCCGTATTCTGTCCCTTCGTAGGGTGCGAGAACAAGCTTAAGGTCATCATAAACGCTTTTAGCATTGTCTGAGTAATCGTCACCGTCGATGATGACAACGTATAGTGCAATGTTGTCATTATAATAATTTGTATCATACCGATCAAAATTTACGTTGATGACATGATCGACCGCTTCAATTTTCTCGGAGATTTCCTCCGCTTTCTCCTCATCGACATTACTGACCATGACTTGAATGTTTCCAGTCATACCGAATTCATCCTCGATGATGTTCATTGCGATTTTTGTCTGTGTATCCTTATCCAGATAATCCGCAAGATTGTAATTGATTCTTACTTTGTTGACGAAGAATCCGGATAGTACGGCGGCAATGGCAAAGAACAGAATCGCTAACCATGCCATCGGTTTTCGCTTCGTTTTGTCTTTCATTGATTTTCTCCTTTCTTACATGAGTAAGATTTAATACTGTAGTTGCAAATCTGCCGATAAAGAAGTATATTACTTTCGCTTTTCAGGGATAACTACAGGGCGTGTCAAGAGTACGATGTCTTACTCATTGACGGGAAGTGTAAGGAGTCAGAAACTATGAAAACCTATCGAAATTCCGAAAGAACAAAGAAATGGATCAGAAGAGCATTCACGGAGCTTTTGGCAGAAAAGAAATCCATCGATAAGATTACGGTCAATGAACTTGCAAAGCGGGCCGACATTACAAAGACAACGTTCTATTACCATTACGAAGATCTCTATGCTGTCGCAGAAGAGTTTGAAAATGAACTCATCGACGAACTGAATGTGACCATGGACAATATCATCAAGGAGAATCCTTCCGATTATTCTCTGTATTTCAACAAAGTTCTCGCTTTTCTGAAACAGCACGAAGACAATTACCGCTTAGCAGTCAATGCTTCGGAGCTGGATGTTTTTGCCGGTAAACTCAAAGTGATCTTCACCAGAAAAATGGCCGTTGTCGGAATTCAGTTCGGTTTTTCCACCGATGAGAGGAAACGCTTGGTTCAGGTTTTCTTTTTCGTCAATGCCACAGTCGATACGGTCATCCAGTATTTCAGGGGAGAGTTGAATGTCCCTATTGAGGTTGTCGGTCAGGTTGTGACAGAAGCGGCAGAAAAGCTGAAGCGCCAAGATTAAACTTTTTTCACAATAATAAACATGTGTTGCTCAGTATATGATTTTCCTGTATGAAAATAGAATTTTCCATTCCGTCTGCCTTCCTATGTCTGTTATCTTATTACTGCTTTTACAGGTGACCAGGAAAAAGCACTTCTTACGGAATGGCTCTTGATTGACGTAGCCAATCGAGATAATGACATTCCGATCATTGTTCTTTGATAAGCTTATCGATTGCAACAGGAAGACAAAGAAAATGCTCTTCCTGTTTTTTTAAAGTCACAAAATGAGGTCGTTTTCAGCAGTCTCATGCGCCTTTTCAAATTTATATACTTTTTTGATTTTGTGCTTGCATTTTCCTGATTTCAGTAATGTAATCGGTTTCAACCTATATATTATTTTGCTATACTTCCACCAAGGAGCCTTGTATCATGAACGAAAAAAATCATTTGATTGACACTGCCAAAAAGCAAAGAAAAGAAGAAGAAAAAATCAAAAAGCAAAAGGAAAAACAGTTATATAAGCAGAGAAGCCGCATCTATGATGAGATGGTGAAGGCACAGAAAATCAACTCCAGAAAAGTGAAGAACGCTCCCAAGGATGCCTATATTTCTCTGCGTCACATCAATAAGATTTACGATAACAAAGTTCAGGCTGTCTACGACTTCAACCTCGACATCAAACAGCACGAGTTTGTCGTCTTCGTCGGTCCTTCCGGATGCGGCAAGAGTACGACACTCCGTATGATTGCCGGCCTTGAGGATATCACAGCCGGTGATCTTTTCATCGATCAGACCTATGCCAATGAACTTCAGCCCAAGGACAGAGATATCGCCATGGTCTTCCAGTCTTATGCCCTTTATCCGCATATGACTGTCGCCGGAAACATCTCATTTGGTTTAAGAATCAAGAAGTTCCCTACATTGAAGGTGGATGAGAACGGCAATCCGGTTCTCGGAATCAACAAAAAGGCAATCAAAGCCCTTAGCGATCAGTATAAGAATCTCTCCAAATATCACGAAACTCTCTCTGATGGGGAAGAAAAATCTTCTGTGGAGGCCGACCTTGCCTCCATTAAGGATAAGATGGAGTATCTGAAAGTCACTCCGGTCGAAGTCTATGAGAACAAGCATCTCCCCAAAGAGGAAATACGCCAGAGAGTAGAACATGCCGCCGAGATTCTGCAGATTTCCGAATATCTCGGAAGAAAACCGAAAGCGCTCTCCGGCGGTCAGTGTCAGCGCGTTGCCTTAGGAAGAGCCATCGTCAAGAATGCCAAAGTCTTCCTCATGGACGAACCGCTCTCCAATCTCGATGCCAAACTGAGAGTAGCGATGCGAAGCCAGATCATCAAACTTCACAATTCCCTCAATGCGACGACAATCTATGTTACGCACGACCAGACGGAGGCGATGACCATGGCGACGAGAATCGTTGTCATGAACAAGGGCTATATTCAGCAGATTGGTACTCCGATTGAAATCTACAATCACCCGGCCAATGTTTTCGTCGCAACCTTTATCGGAAGCCCGGCCATGAACCTGTTCGGTGGTGTCTTCTCCGGAGACGATGTGAAACTTCCTTTGGGAACGAAGATTCATCTCGGAGATGATTTTGCTTTCGCCGTGAAAGATTTCTACACGAAGGAGAAGGAAAATCTCAGAAAGGAACTTGAGAATATCGAAGCGAACTTCGTTGAGAAAATCGATTATGAGAAGAGACTCGAGGAAGTGGAAGCAAAGCTGAAAGAGCATCCCTCTCCTTTCCTCGAGGTACAGCGGAAGAAGCTTCAGGATGAACTTCGCCTCTGCTTAGAATCCAACACGCACCGCAACAAGACTATCCATGCGCTGGAGGAGATTGAAAAAATTGACCCGAACGGGGAGGTCCCCGTCATCTTCGGTATTCGTCCGGAGGACATTTATCAGGCTGACCGCATTCTCACGGATGAACGGGTGAGTCAGGAATTCACATTGAAGGTCACGGTCGCCGAGCTTTTGGGCCATGAATACTATGTCCATACGGACTTCGAAGGCGGAGAGTTCGTCTCCAAGATTCATGCCAAGACCCTGGTCCATGCCGGAGACGAACTGAAGCTGGTGTTCGATATCTCCAAGATTCACCTCTTCGATTCCATCACGGAAAAACTGATCAAATAAGGAGACAGAATGGAAAAAAGTTCACTGAGACCCTATAAGGACGAAATCAATCCGCCGGCATCAAAGAGAATTTTTGCGCATCTTATCGATGCGCTTTTCAGTATGGTTCTCTCTTTCCTTCTTCTTTTATCCTCTAGACTGATTCTTCAGAATGCCTCTTTCTACAAAGAGAAGGAAGACCTTGTGACACAGGAGATGGTACGGTGCTACGAAATTGAGGAAGAAGCAAAAATCTATTACTTCAAGGACAATGAGAATCATCTCTATCAGAATCCGATCGACCAGGAAGAGATTTTCAACGACTACGCGAAGATGCATCTTGCCTATTCCTTTTCCAAGAATCCGCAAGAGTTTGAGAAGAACGGAATTACGGCGAAAGATTTTGTAGGCGTCAGCCAGGCATCCTATGAAAATGACGGACTTGCCTATTTCTATGCGACCTATGTCGAAAACTACAACCAGGAGAATGATCTTGTCGATCTGAACGGAAAGACAGGAAAACAGTATTACTATGAAGTACTGAAGAAGTATACCTATAATCCGACCGACGGCTCTTCCCTTTGGGTCTATGATGAGACGGATTATTCCCTTCCCTATCTTCAGGCATCGAGTGCGGTTGATTTGTTCCGTTATTATGAGAACGATGATTATCAGGCAGGAAAATCCGTACGGAATCTTCTTGCTGCATCCTATCAGAAAATCTGGAATGAAGAAGTGGACCTTCTCGTCAATTCCAAGCGCTTCAAAGAACATTATGATATCTATAAAGAGAATTATGCGACCTGTTCCTACATTATCGATATATTCACCATCGTATCCTATCTTCTGAGCTTCTTCTTCATCTATGTTCTTCCCACCTTACTTATGAAACACGGAAAGACCCTTGGTAAGAAATTCATGAAGATCCGCTTAGGAGATAAGGATGGGTATGAGATGACAAAGATGCAGTCTATCTGCCGGAGCTTGATTTCCTTCTTCCTCTTCTTCTGTTCGATGATCATTCCCTGCTTCTTCAGCGGAGGCTTGAAGAGCGGGTGGATGTATCCGCTCTTCCAGATTGGAACCGCCGGAATCTCCCTCTTTACCTTCATGGCTATTTCCTTCCTTTTCGCTCTTGTGTCCTTCATTCTTGTCTTTGCGACAAAAGACAAGAGATCTCTTCAGGACCTTTTCTGCCATACGAAAGCCTATGACGAAAGCTATATGAAGGTTGATACTGAGAAAACGGTGGACAATGACGAATCCGGAAAGGATGAGAGGGAAATGCCGGAAGAAAAGAACTATCTTGATTCCTCTACTTTTTCGAATCCGGAACGTGCTGATCTAACAAAGAAGGATTGAGGAGATATTTTGAGGGCGGAACTCCGAAGTAATCCTTGAATTCCTTTGAAAAATAGAACTGATTCTTATAGCCGACACAGGTGGCTATCTGGGAGATGGAAAACGTCTTACGGTTCAATAACTCGACCGCTCTCCTCATGCGGAGCATGATGATGTATTTCATCGGGGCGATGCCCATGCTCTTCTTGAAAATACGGGAGAGATAAGCCTGTGAGAAATAGAAATTGTCTGCAATCTTCTTTACGGAAATATCCGGGGAGAGATAGTTGTTGTTGACATAATCGATAATCTTCTTGACCTGTGTCTCTTCCTTGCTTAACTCCGCATCGTTGTGTTGGATTCCCTGTTCCTTCAGCAAAATCGAGAATATCCGCATGATTTCACCGGTGACCCGGAGGAACTCTCCGTTGGAATCATCGATGAAGGCATTGTTGTCGAAAATGTGACGGAAGCAGGTGAGAATCGTATCAAAATCCTGGATGGGAAGATGCATCTGCGCATCGTGGAATCGGATCTGATTGCATATTTTCTTGACGATATTGCCGTTGATTTCTATCCAGAAATAGGACCATGGAGTTCTTGTGTCAGGGCGATACTTCGTATGGGAGTTCGGTTCGATGAGGAAGCATTCTCCTGGACTGATGGATTGTTTCTCACCGCTCGGAAGTAAGATATAACCTTTTCCTTTCACGACAAAATGAAGGATATAGCAGGACTTGTTACAATCGATGGCTGGCTTAGTCTTGCAGCATTCCTCGTATCCGATGATGGATGCGGAAAAGTCGGTGTTGATATCATCGTTGATTGTTCGGAAGCATAAGCTTCTGTCAATGAAATCGGTCTGGTGCATAATCCCCCCTAAATCAAAAAAACACATACTGATGATATTACACCGAACCGCTTTCTTCAATAAAAGTCTTAAGAATACTATATTTTCGTAATAATTTGGCATGGAAAATCAAAAAAACGTAAGTCTTATATGGGATGACAATAGTAAATTGATTAAAAAGTATATATTTCTAGTCAATTTAGTTCATGGATTAGATTTTCGCGATTCATTATAATGAAATCGCTTACAGTAGGAGAACAATAATTGAACATGCAACTGCAAATGACAAGACAGGAAATCGAAAAGCTTTCCACCACTCCGAGTAAGAGGAAATGGTCTTCCAAGATTGGCTTGGCCCTCTTTGTGATGACCATTCCGACTGTGGTCTACATTTTTATATTCCACTATCTTCCCTTAGGTGGCCTCGTGATTGCCTTCAAGGATTACAGCGGCTTCAAGGGCATCCTTGGCTCTCCCTGGACTTCCATGGGAGGCTTCAAACATTTCTACACCTTCATTACGGCACCGAACTTCTGGACGATCATCAAGAACACTTTGGTTCTTTCCATCACCTCCATCATCTTCAATTCGCTCTGTCCGATCATCTTTGCTCTTCTTCTCAATGAAGTGCGGAACAAAAAGTACAAACGTCTCATACAGACCATCATGTATGCCCCCTACTTCATCTCCGTTTCCGTTCTCGTCGGTATGATGTTCGCCTTCTTCAAAGTCGATAGTGGCATCTTCACGAGAATCTTTGCGTTCTTCGGGTTCGATGCGGCAAACCTCATGGAGAATCCCGATTACTTCTGCATGCTCTATGTCGTATCCGGCCTGTGGCAGGGCTTAGGCTGGTGGTCCATCGTCTATATGGGATCCCTGGCCAATGTCGATCCCAACCTTCATGATGCCGCTACAATCGACGGTGCGGGAAGGCTCAGAAGAATCTTCTATGTCAATCTTCCTCAGATCATTCCACTTGCCGTCATCATGTTCATCATGTCCATCGGCAATATTCTTTCCGTCGGTTTTGAGAAAGTCTATCTGATGCAGCTTTCTACCAATCTCTCCTCTTCGGAAATCATCGCGACCTATGTCTATAACATTTCATTCCCGAAATTCGGCTCGGCCCAGTACTCCTATGCGACCGCCATCGGCTTATTCAATTCCGTTGTCAACATCATCATTCTGTGCCTTGGCAACTTCGTCTCGAAGAAAGTCAGCGACACTTCACTCTGGTAGAAAGGAGGCAGGTAATGAATCGCAAAAGCAAAGGCTCCGAAAAAGTCTTCGATGTCATCATCATGGTGCTTCTCGGCATTCTTGCCCTGATGTTCCTCTTCCCTCTTCTCAACGTCCTCGCCTCCTCCTTCTCCTCCGCCGACGCCGTCGTCGCCGGAGAAGTCGGCCTCTTCCCACAGCAGTTCACCCTGGACGGCTATAAGGAAATCTTCAAGAACAAGGAAATTTGGAACGGTTTCAAAAATTCCCTCCTCTACACGTTCATTGGAACCATCATCCAGGTCACCTGCCAGGTCTTATGTGCCTACCCACTTTCGAGAAGAGACTTCAAAGGCCGCAAAGTTCTGAATCTCTTCCTTGTTCTCACCATGTTCGTCTCCGGCGGTATGATTCCGACCTACCTACTCATCCAGAAGCTCAACCTTTACAACACCATCTGGGCCATCATTCTTCCCGGTTGCATTTCCGTCTTCAATATCATCGTCATCCGTACCTACATGCAGTCTTCCATTCCGATGGAACTTCAGGAAGCAGCGATGATCGATGGATGCGGTGACGTCCGCATTTTCACAAGAATCGTCTTACCGCTCTGCCGTCCCATCATCGCCGTCATGATTCTCTATGCCGTTGTCGGATATTGGAACTCTTACTTCAACGCTCTCATGTACGTTCAGGATTCCTCTCTCTATCCGCTTCAGAACGTTCTCAACTCCATCCTTATCTCCAATCAGTCGAGCGTCGGTGGCGGTACGGATGTCAATCTTTCCGAACAGCTTAAATACGTGACGATTGTCGTTTCCTCTCTGCCGCTTCTCGTCATCTATCCGTTCTTCCAGAAGTATTTCGAAAAAGGTGTCACAATCGGTGGCATCAAAGGTTAAGGAGGTTTCACCATGAAATTGAAGAAAATGAAACAATCCGCTCTTCTCATCGCAACAGTCCTTTCTCTGGCCGGCTGTGGGTCCTCGAAGGTCAACTATGATCCGGACAACTTCCTTCCCAACGGAACGGAAGACAACCCCTATCGGATTGTCAAGGATCCGGTTACCATCAAAATCTTTGCCCCGCACAGCTCCGGAAACCCGGATTATTCCTCTTTGGAAATGTTCAGCTACCTTTCGGAAATCACAGGCCTGAACTTTGAGTTCACTACGCCGGACACCTCTGCCTATACCAACCAGAGAACTGGTGTCTGGTCGAGTGACCAAACCATTCCGGACCTTTTCCTTTTCAACAATCCGATATCCGAAATCGTCGAGTATGCCGAAAAGGGATACGATGCCTATGTTCCCTTCAACCAGGATGATTTTTCCTATAAAGTAGGTGGCCAGACCATTGAAGTCGGAAACATCATCGACAAGTACATGCCCAACTACAAGAAGGGACTGGATACGAACTTCGGCGTCGACAAAACCAAGGGCGATGCGGTCAAGACAGCGACTTTGAATGACGGGGTCATGTATTCGACCCTCTCTGTCAAGGATGTCGCCAGAGACCTCACGTTCAAGATGTTCATTAATCAACAGTGGATTGACAACATCAACAACGAGTTCGGCGGTTATAAAGGGAAGAAACTTCCCAATGCCGATGAGATCAGTACCATCGAAGAGTATCTGACAGTTCTTCGTGCATTCAAGGAACTCGATGCCAACCTCAACGATGATGCCAACGACGAGATTCCGGTCACATCCAAATCCCTGGAATATCTGAGAAACTTCATTCTGGCCAGCTATGGATATGTCTCCGCCGGTGCCGAAATCAGCGCCGATGGTTCCAAGTATACTTATGTCCCCTATGAGGAAGCCTACCGGAAATATCTTCAGGTTGCAAGAACCATGTGGGAAGAAGGCTTGATGGATACCAGCACCTTCTCCAACAAGACGGATAACCAGCTCGCTCAGAACGGCGTTAAGAACCGCCTCGGCAGTTTCCCGGCTGCGGCTGCCTACCTTATTGTCGGCTATGATTTGGAAGGCGACTATCAGACCTTCGGTCCGCTTACTTCCTCCTACTATCAGGGAGAACCGCTCCAGTGGGGCTTCGGTTACTTCAAACCTGACGGAGCCACGATTCCTCAGAAATCCAAGTATATCCGGGAAGTCGCAAGACTGCTGGATATCATGTACAGCGATTTGGGAACTCAGCTCATCGCCTATGGTGTCGAGGGAAAGAACTGGACCTGGGACGATGACGCCCACACTTCCTGGACCTTCAATGTCCCTTCCACCTGGACCGGAAACCAGGAACAATATCGCGCCACAATCACGCCGAATGTCGGAAGCGCCTCCGCACTTTATTGGTCGAAGAACTTCGTGGAGAAGATGAATGATGACATCATTCATGAACTCAATGAAATGTCGCAGCGATACCTGCCTTACCTGAAGAATCCGGAACCGAGCGAAATCAAGATGAACGCCGAAGAATACAGCACCATCACGACCATCAAAGCAGCTCTCGATCCGCAGCTCGAATTCCTTGAGGCAAGTTATATCCGCGGGGACAACAACAGAGACCCAAATGACGATACGAGTTATAGCGCTCTTATCACCACCTTGCAAGGCTATCATGTCGATGAGATGATGAAGTGCTATAACGATTCTCTCTCCCGTTATAAAGGAAACTAAAACATGATGAAAAAGCGCCAGCGAATGAGCCTGCTCCTGGGTTTTGTGTTGCTCTTTTCTTGCAACAACCGAACAAGTGAGACGGGGAATAATCCATCGACAACTGACAAAGAGACAAATGAGACTATGACAGACAAGATAACTGATACCTCAATAAACAGCGGAAAGGAAAGCGAAAGCAACTCTTCTGAAAAGATTGACTATGCCAGTGTTTCTGAAGTCCTTGATGGGTTGAACAGCTCTCCGTACCAAAATGGTATCACCTGTGAGGAAACGATTGGCTTAAGCGATACGAAAAATGTCGGCGTCGACAGAGAAAGATTCGAAACGGAGAACTGCTATCCGATTCCGGAAGGAACGGTATATCTTGCGGAAGATTACGGAATAACCCAAGAGGGGACGAACAATTCCGGCAGTCTATCCCTTCTTCTTTCCAAGCTTGCCTCTGTCAAAGGAAACAAAATCATCCAGTTTAAGAAAGGAATCTATCCCTTCACTGCGACCGTGGATGTGACCGGCATCGAAGACCTCTATCTCGTCGGTGATGAGACCGAGTTCTCCTATAACGGATGGAGCACCTATTTTGAAGCCAAGCTCTGCAAGAACATCGAAATTCGCGGTATTTCCTTCGACATGAAATACTCTCCGACGATTGCCGGTACCGTCAAGGCAGTCACAAAAGCTGACGGCCATCCGGTAGTCACTTTAGCGGTTGGAGAGGAGTTCGATCTCTCCAATTCGCTCTATCAGAATTGGGGAAAGAAGACCTGTTCCTATATGGAATGCTACTACGATGAGGCGACAGGGGGTTATGTCCCGAATAGAAACGGAAACCTTTTCTACAACTCTCCCTCAAGTTCCGATACGCGTGGTGTCTATTCTCTCAGTTACGATGCTTCCTACAAAGAACTCTCCATCACGCTCAACGAGAACTTCCCATACCGGACGAAAGCCTATCAGGACCCCGCAATCGGAACGATGGTCTCCTTCGCCTATACGATGTATGAAAACCACGGTTTTTACTTTGTGAACTGCGAAAATGTCACCTTTGAGAATGTCAATGTCTATACCACCGGCGGCATGGGATTTCGTGTCGAGGGCGGAAAGGATTTCCACCTCAACCGGACCAACTTTGCAACAAAGAAGGGCTCCAGCCGCATCATGACCTGTACGGCAGACATCATCCACACCATCGCCTTGGAAGGAAACCTCGACATCACCAACTGTCTCTTGGAAGGCAGCCACGATGATGCCCTCAACATCAAATCCTTCTACACCTCCGTCACCGGCGTCTCTGCTTCCGCAAGAGAAATCGACATTGCGCAGACGCAAAAAGAAGTCGCCGTCACGTACGAAGTCGGCGACATCATCGAAGTCTACGCCCCTGAAAAGATGCAGCTCATCGATACCTATAAGATCCTTGAACTTACCAAGACTGGCACTTCCTACACCATCAAAGTCGATAAGAGACCGACCAAAGTCGTAGTCGGTTATACCATCGGTAATGCAACGAAGTCCACGAAGATGACCCTGGATAACTGCATCATCCGGAACAAGAGAAATCGTGGCATTCTTCTTCAGGCACGCAATTCGAAAATCATCAACTGCACCTTCCAGAATGTTGTGATGGGTGCCATTCAGGTCCTCGCCGTCAACGATATGTTCCGGGAAGCCATCGTTCCTCAGAACATCGAAATCAGAAACAACAAGTTCCTCAATAACTACAACGACTTGAGTGTCTTCGCCTATGGTGACAACCCGAGCAAGTGCGTAAGCAATACCCTCAAGAACGTTGATATCACCGATAACTATTTCTATAACGGACACGGGGAAACCATTTGGATTCTAGCCAACGGCAACACCAAAATTCAACACAATCTCATCCATTACACAGAGGTTTTGACGGATACGGTCATGGATATTGAAACTTCGGAATCCGTCGACATCTCCTCCAATGTCCTCTATAACCTTTCCTCTTCCACAATGACGATGATTAAGACGACCTCCTGCCTCAATCTAACGCAGGAGAATAATGAAGAAAGGAAAACACTATGAAAAAATGTCCTCTTCTGATTCTTACCGCTCTCTTCCTCGCGGGGCCGAGTCTTGTCTCCTGTGGGGAAAACACGAGCGAAAGTGAAGTCATCCATGTCGAAAGCATCACGCTTTCCGCAAATACGGAAACACTGAAAGTCGGAGAACAGCTTCAGCTTCTTGTCACCGTCCTTCCCTCCAATGCATCCAATACGGCGGTGAGCTATCAAGCTTCCAATGACAACGTGGAAGTCTCATCTAATGGGGTCGTCACGGCAAAGAAGGTTGGCACCGCTGTCATTACGGCGACTAGCGAAGAGGGTGCCAAGAGTGCGACCATCACTATTCAGATTGTCGAGAATGCACCGGACACCGGACTCTCCGCGAATGACTATGCGGAGAAGCTCTCCGAATCCGCCTACAGCGATTCCTCTCTCTCCTCCAACGAGAAATATGGGTTATCGAGTTCTTCCGTCGGTGTCAATCAGGACCTCATCGTTGAAAAATATGGCAAGGTGAAAGACAGCGAAGTCGACACGGTTTATGAGACGGCTTCGGTTTCCTTGGAACAGATAAAGTCCTATTTCCCGACGGCTGAGAAGGTGAATAACTATTATCAGATTCAGACGGCGATTCTCATGGCAAAAAATGAGAATGCAGCCGGAAGAAAAGTGAAAATCAAGCTTCCGGAAGGCATGGTCGAAGTCGATTCCTCGCTCTCGGAGGACACCTCCGCCTTTGTTCTCGAGAACCTCGACGGCACTTATTTCGAAGGCAACAATACCACCCTCTCCATAAAGATTCTCGACCTGAATTACAAGGGATATTTCACAGTCAATGACTGCAAGAATATCTACTTCAATGACATCACTCTGGATCAGGAAATTCCTTCTTCTCTTACGGGAAAAATTATTGAGGGTGATACCGAGAAGAAGACAATGAAGATTGAAATCGATTCCGAGTTCAATCCGCTCGTTGAAGAACTTCTGAAGAAAAAGAAGAACCTGCGTTCCTGGGTTGAATTCGGTCAGATCAACAAGACTCCGTTAGAAGGCGGTAACTTCCTCGTCGATTCTTTCTCCGGATATGAAATCACAAAAACCGGAGATGGCGTCTACCAGATGGAAGTCACCTTCAATGTCGGAATCAGCCGCTCCAGAAATGGAACCTTGGTATCGGTACAGTTCTCCCAGTATGACGCACGAGGCATTTCTATCTCAGATTCTGAGAACGTCTATTTTGAAAATGTTACTATGCATCACGCCTATGGCATGGCCTTTGTCTCGACAGGTACAAAGAATCTCTATCTCAACCGCTTCGATTTAACCTTAAAAGAAGACAGCGCCTCCTTGATGACTGCCACTGCCGATGCCTTGCATTTCGATCAGATGAGTGGCGATGTTGCAATCACCAATTCCATTCTGGAGAATTCGCACGATGATGCACTCAATATCAAACACGGCTATTGGTATAAGCTCAATTCCGCCGAAGGCGGAACGACGAGAACGATGACGGTATCCAAACTTACTAGTGCGGTCAAGACACCGAAAGCCGGTGACAAAGTTGCCGTCTACAATGAGGAATCCTTCGAAAGTCACAATCCGAGTGCCGGTTATTACACCATCAGTGAAGTCGAAACGACAGCCAACGGCTTCGTTCTTCATATCAAAGAGAGAATGAGCGATGTTATCAATTGGGGTTCCTGCCGTGTGACCTTCCTCTCCGATACACCGAAACTTACCTTCACCAACAATATCGTCCGCAATAAGAGAAACCGTGGCATCCTCATTCAGGTTCCGGAGGCCTTAGTCGAGAACAACGCCTTCATGAACATCGGACACGGCTCCATCCAGGTCGCATCCGCCATGGACAAGTTCAACGAAGCGACGCTCGCTCAGAATGTAACCATCCGGAACAACAAGTTTATCAACAACTGTACGATAAAACCGGAACCGCTCTATGGCGATATCTCAATTTTTGCCATCTCCAACAACGCTTCTGTCGCCCCGAAATCCACTCTGACCGGTGCAAAGATTGACAATAACTTCATCGCCCATAACGGTAATTCTGCCGTCTCCATGCGCGGCGTCGGTTCTTCCCAACTCAAAGATAATCTCTTCTACAACTGCAGCTATACCCAACCCTCCGGCGATAAGTTCAACACCCTTCTTCAGGCAGTCAACTGTGAAAACATCACCCTGGACGGAAACTACAACCAGTACACGCTGAACAAAGGGTTGAGCGGTGTCACCCTGGAAGGGAACTCTTCCGAAAATGATGTCACTATCAGCGACACCAACTACAACATTTCCTTCAAGAAGAATGAAGAAGCAGGACCGGAAGTCGATGTCGGAAAGCTCACCAAGAAAATCACGCTTGACGGCGATCTGTCTGACTGGGACGGCGCCGGCTATACCAACATTGATATCCTCGGTGTCTCCGATGCCGAAGGTACGGAACGCACTCAGGCGGAACTTTCCGATCACTTCAAGGCTAACAAGCTCTATCTCAGTTATGACGATGAAGGCATCTATTTCGCTGTCGATATTTTCGATGACAAACTCGATGTCAGGACGGTCAATGACTTCTGGCTTGGCGACTGCGTCGAACTTTTCATGTCCACAGTGACCGATCTTCCTAATGCTGATATGCAGATCTATAAGAACCAGGGCGGCGTGTTACAGGCTGCCTTTGCACCGACCTGGAAAAGCAATGGATATTGTACCTTCTCGGAAGTTCGTACCAATTCCTCCTATGTCGAGAACAAGGACCAGATGAAGGCGAGCTTTGTCAGCAAGAGTGATGGCTATACCGGCGAATTTATGATTCCGTTCACCATGGCGCCGGAATTCAAGACGGCCATCGAAGAAGGAAAGCGAATCGACATGGCCTTCATTGTCGCCGATGCGGAACGCTCCGATAAGGGACTCAAGAGGGTCCAGATGGGCAATGTCCCCCACTTTGTCGAGGACTACAAGACGAAGACGGCAAGAATGACTCAATATCTTTTTAAATAAATTTTCTGAAAATTGTACCAAAAAGGAGGTAAAACAATGAAAAAGAAAATGATTCCGTTGGCTGTGATCCTGATGATGTCAGGATTCACTGCCGGTCTCGTCTCCTGTGGCGAGAATCCCTCTACTCCCACCGAACCTACGACGACGGACAAGACGACTGAAGCTCCGAAACCGACGGAGAATGTGACGGAAAAACAAATCGTCCATGTCGAATCTCTCACTGTCAGTGCCGAGAAGACCAGCCTGTTTGTCGGTGACGAAACCAAAGTCACAGTCGCTGTCCTTCCCGACAACGCCGACGACAAGACCTACACCCTCACAAGCTCCGATGAAACCATCATTACCGTCGATCAGGAAGGAAAGGTCAAAGCCATCAAGGTAGGATCTGCCGACATCATCGCAACCTCAACCGATGGTGCCAAGACCGGAAAGGTCACCATTACTATCACCGGTGCCTCCGCTCCGACTATCACCATGCCGGAAGTTGTCGATTACACCGTCAAGGCAGGAGAATCCCTTACTCTTCCCACTGTCACCGCCAAGGATTATAAAGGCAACGACATTAGTGCTCAGATTGAGATGGAAGATAGTCTGGAGAGCGGAACCATCAAGAATGGAACCTTCTCGGCCCAGGTTGCCGGCGACCATGAAATCTCCTATTACGTCGCGGATCCGAACGACGAAGAACTCTATGATGAACAGAAAATCACCGTTCATGTCACTGCCGCCCATGAGGAAAACTTCGATACAGCCGGCTTTGAGGATCCCGCTGCTTTGAAGGACTACGGAACTTTCAAGGAAAACTTCGCCAAGGGTGCGAAGTCCGTCACTTCCCGCGCAATGGCCGATGCCAACAATGCCACCTATCTCACCGGCACAGACGAAGCAATCGAAGGCAATTCTCTCATCATCGATGCCAACAGAACTGCCGGAAGCGCTGCCTATTGCATCTATTTCAACCAGTTCAACGACTATTTCCAGCGTGGAATTTCTGCCACCTACACCCTCTCCTTCTCCTACAAGGTTCTCTCTGATGATATCGGGAACTTCTCTGACTTCTATGCCCAGCTCAACTGGGATGGTTCCAATGGCATGAATCAGACCTTCGTTTCTTCCTCGGCGAAGAAAGGAGAAGTCTATGAGGCCTCCATTTCCTTCCCTGGCACCAAGATACCTACTACCGGAAATGCTTGGTTTGGTTTCTTCAAACTTGGCGGTTCCAATACGGAAACAAAAATTGCCATCGATAGTCTTACCTTTAGCGCCCAGGAAATCGCGCAGGTGGATGCGGTCGTTCCGACCAGTGAGGAACTCACCGCCGGATTCAGCTTCGATATGGAAAGCAAGGGTGCTGAGTGCTCCAACGGTGAAACCATCATCATCGACAATCTCAGCAATGAAACCGCGAAGGCTGCGATGAAGGGAAGCGAATACTTCTCCAAGAATGCCCTCAAACTTACCAACGCCGATGACCATTTCTTCAGCGGTCTCACGAAAAATAATCTCGTAACTGGAAAGAAACTGACCCTTACGATGTACTATTACAGCGTCAACAACAAGGGACTTCATCTCATCATGATGGGAGACAACGGAAATCCGTCTCTGGATATTACGGATACGGACCTTGGAAACGGCATCCATTCCGTTACCTATGTCGGTGTCTTACAGAGTGGCTGGCGTCAGCTCAACATCTATGGCCAGGGCAATTCCGCTTTCGAAATCTATGTCGGAAGAATGGATCTGAAACTTTCCGAACCGGACCCCGTTGCGGAAGATGAGACCGAGAACGGCTATAAAGTCGGATTCAACTTCTCCCAGCAGACCCGTAGCTTCGGTACGTGCAACGATGCAAAGAGAGCTGTCGAGGCTTTTGATAACAAGGCTGAAGTCATCGCCAATGAGAAGATGGGTACCGCTCCGCAGAAAGTCACTTTCAAGCAGGCGGATACCACTGTGGAATGGCTCCGTGGTGACGGCCGTATCGAAAACGCCCATACTTATAAGATCACTCTCGATTACTATGTTGACAATTGGAGCGGACAGCTGATGTTCAATTTTGACAACAGCGTTTTCCTTCCTATCGATTCCGATATGGCTTCCGGCTATCATCATAAGGAAATCGAATGGGTCAGCAATCGTAAGGTTGATTTCTTCTCCTTCTATACTCCCGGAGCCGGTGGAACCGGTGTCTTCTATGTCGGCAATCTCAACGTCGAACTCATCAAGATTGCAAAATAAGTCGTAATTCGTTTTCTGAACGGAATCAGGGGTTGCCCCCTGATTCCGTCTTTATCGCTATAAGGAGAACTCATGAAAAAAATACAGGGAGATCTATTCCGCAGAATAGACATGAACAGAAACAGGCTGACCGATTCTATGTACCTTGCCAAAGAGCTTTTTGATCAGAACGATTCCTGGCCGGGCGATTTTCAGGGAAGAGACATTCTTGCATTGACTTCTCTTTATAAAGCGTATGAAGGCTATGAAGACAAGCAGAAGGATGTGCTTCATCAATTGGAAGATATTTTTGCCGTTCTCGATTCGAAAGTGAACCGCTACGGCTATTTCGGAAAAGAGCTCGATGGTGTGACCGTGAATGAACAGCAGGTCTCGAGCAATTCCTGGTTCTTACGGGGACTCGTGAATTATTATAAAATCACTCTCGAGGACAAATATCTTACACAAATCAGATCCATCGTAGAACATTTCCTTCTTCCCCTTGCGCCGTTTTATGACAACTATCCTGTCGATAGAGTGAAAAACGAAGAGGGAGGCGTGAGCGGCATTGTGGATGGCACCATCCTCAACGGATGGGAAGTGTCCACCGATATTGGCTGTGCCTTCATTATGCTCGATGGTATCACCGCTGTTTATGAAATCTACCGCGATGAGAGAGTGAAGAAACTGATCGAACATATGATCGATAAGTTCCTCGCCATCGATTATCTTTCTTTGGAATGTCAGACACATGCCACATTATCCTGTACGAGAGGCATCATCCGGTATTCGCAATACAATCCGAAGTATCTTCCGGATGCCATCCATATTTTTGATAACTATCTGAGTCAGGGCATGACTTATGATTATGCCAATATCAACTGGTTCCAGCGTTTTGCGACCTGGACGGAACCCTGTGGCATCATCGATAGCATGATTGTTGCAAGAAAACTCTATGAAATCACTGGAGAAGAGAAATATCTGGACATTTTCAACCGAATTTATGTCAACTCGCTGAGAACATTTCAGAGGAACAACGGTGGGGCAGGCTGCTCTACCTGTGCGGTTAAGGATTCCTATCTTTTGAAATCCTTCCTTTATGAAGCGTTCTTCTGCTGCACGATGCGTTTAGGAGACTGCACTCACTACCTTACTGATTTCCTCTTTACGAAAGAAGGGGACACGTATTCTGTTCCGTTCCCGTCTTCGTTCCATGAAAAAGAAGAGGATTTTGAGTTGGATGTCGATGGAGAATTCTATTATAACGGACACATAATCAGAATCGATGTCACGGAGCTCAGTCACCCAGTGAAACTCCGCTTCCGTCTTCCGGAAGGCTGCAAGGTCCAGGACGGAAAGGTGGAAAACCGTTGGTTCACTGTGAGCATCAATGGGACGGGACACTATGAATACCATCTTGACATTGACATCAATGAACAGAATGGTATCTTCTTCTATGGAGACATGCTTCTGACCAAGAAAGAGGAGAAGATGAACGATGAGTTTATCATCGGCGGGAACGCCTATTCCTATCTCTATGACAACTCCTGCTTTGATGAACATACCCTGAATGAAAAAACGCAATATGTCAAATGAATTTCTGAAAGCAAAGCCGATCTTCCCCAAGAAATATCTTGAAGAGATGAATGTCTCTCTCTTCTTCCTGGAAGACCTGGTAAATGATGAGGATGCGTTTCTACGAATCACCGGAAACAATATTTACCGGGTTTTCGATAATGGTGAATTGATCGGCTATGGTCCGGCGAGAGCGGCCCATGACTATTTTCGTGTCGATGAGATTTCTTTAGGAAAAGGAAAGCATCATCTTGTCATCGAACTGCTTTCTTCCCATTGCAACTCGTACTATACGCTCAATACGGAGCCGTTCCTGCTCGCTGAGATTACCATGGAAGATAAGGTGCTTTCCTATACGGGCGAAGAGGGACATTTTACTTGCTTCGAAAACACGGCACGTTATCGGAAGGTATCGAGATTCTCGTATCAGAGAACCTTCTCAGAGTCTTACCATTTTGATTTCGATTTTGAAGATTTCTTACAGGGTGGAACGAATCCTTTTCCGCCGCTCTTTTGTGAAGTGCTGAAAGATAAAAACCTGCTTCCAAGAAATGTGGTACCTCTTAGTTTTTCGTTGATTCCTTTTGAAAAAGTGGAAGAAGGTACCTTTTCCTACCATCCGGAAATCAAGCCCTATGAAGATCGCTATATGGTCCTGAAAGAACTGAAGATTTTCCCGAAAGAGAGTTGGGAAGTCAATCCGAATGATGAGGTTTCGCGTTTTGTCTGCCACCTGGAGAACATTGAATCCCTGAAAGCGGGGACATTCGTGACCTATCAGCTTCCCCATTCCTATACCGGATTCATCGATTTCGATGTTCAGTGCCTTCAGGATGCGGAAATCTATTTCGTGTTTGACGAAATCGATGCTTCTCTCGGAAAGGAGAAGCCGATGAAAATCGACTTCTTCCGCAATACGACACAGAACATTGTCTCTTATCAGATCAGAAAAGGACTTTTCCGTCACATCTGTTTCGAGCCGTATACGGTTCATTATCTCCGCCTCTTTGTGCGGAAAGGTGAGGTCAAAATGCGACATCTGGATTTCGTTCCTTATGAATCGTGTGAGGCTCGTGATTTTTCCTATTCCTTTGAAAACAAGAAAATCGAATCGATCTATTCTGCGGCCCTCAACACCTTTGTTCAGAACAGCGTCGATATTCTTACCGATTGCCCTTCCAGAGAACGTGCGGGTTGGCTCTTCGATTCCTATTTCACCTCCATGACGGAATACCTTGTTTCCGGTTCCAACCGTGTGGAACGCAACACGCTGGAGAATTATGCACTTCTACCTCATTATCCGTCCCTTCCCCAGGGCATGATTCCGATGTGCTATCCCGGTGAATTCCCGGATGGCACCTTTATTCCGAACTGGTCCCTCTGGTATATCCTTGAACTGAGAGAATATCAGAAACGTACCGGGGATTCCTCTTTGATTGAAAAATCCAAAGATCATATCCGCGGCCTTCTCACCTATTTTTCCGCATTCGAGAACAGCCTCGGCCTTTTGGAAGACCTGAAAGGCTGGATTTTCGTCGAATGGTCAAAAGCCAATGATGAGGATTTCATCAAAGGAGTGAATTTCCCGTCCAACATGCTTTATGCCTCCAGCCTTGAGGCTGCCGGTGAGCTGCTAGGGGAGCCCACTCTGATTGAAAAATCAAAGCGAATCAAGGAAACGATTCGTCGGTTCGCTTTTGACGGCGAATTTTTCAACGATAACATGGTTAAGGAGGACGGGCACTATGTTC
>CAKVBX010000006.1 GCA_934725685.1 uncultured Bacilli bacterium | reverse complement strand
ATATTTTTGTCCGGGATTTCATTCAGAAGGCGGGACATTCGTGGGATGCAGCAACACTAATGTTTATCCTTTTCTAACGAAAAATGCAACAAACACCGACATGCTTGCCAAAGCGAGAATTTTCAAAAGATAATTTGATGGAATTATTTGCTGAATCAATACACGTTTCCAAAATGCTGATACAAGTCCGGAACGAAGAAGAATCGGGAATTGTAAAAACGTTTTCAAATCAGCCACAGGCAGCGGAAGAAAATAGTAGAAATCTAGATTTTTAAACAATCAGGCAAAATGCGCAAATTGGATTTTTCTTAGAAGTAGCGCCCTTGAAATCGGTATTTTTGTGCTCGTTTGAGATTGAATAAGATTTTTTATATCATTCGCATAGATTTCTCATCAGGTTTATCGCCAAATATTTAAAACCGCTTACATTTCTCCTAAAATATATGCAAACAAGGAGTACAAAATCTATGAAAAAGAAACTCATTCTGACCTTAGCTGCTCTCTCCTGTCTGTCCTTAGGTGCCTCTGTTATAGGAAATCCGACAATGCCCTCTATGCGTCGTGCAAGAATGGCTGAAACACAGGATGCCGATTTCACCTGGCCTGCACTCGGAACTACCGATCCTGCCTCACCGATGACAAGTCAATGGCAAAGCGGCAGCTATGGATTCAAGAGAATCAATGATAGAGCGACTGCAGTCGCCGCCTCCTCCGGATGGGGATTACGCTGTGACTATGGTCAGAAGACCTTTATTAAGGATGGCTTCGAAGTCTCCGTCAATATGTTGAATTATGCAACCGGTGACGTTCTCGGCATCACTTGCAGCCGTGCGAAAGGCGCCTATGTCAGTGAAGCCACCTGTAACCTGAACATGGACATCGTCCGCAATAGTATCACCGGAAGAAGTCATGAATATATGGTCACACTGAATCGTGCTGCCAGTAAGAATGAAGCTCACAACGTCTCCATCGAAGGATGGAGCAATGGCGATGATTTCTGGCTTGATTCCTATAAAGGCGTCGTCGTTACAGCAGAAGACGATGTCATCACCATCAAATTCAAGAGTGTCTCCGATACCAAAGTCAAAATCTGTGTCAACGAAGTCGAAATCGAACTGGACAAGTCCCTCGTCTTTGAGACTTTAGAGGATAATTTCTATCTCGGATTCAATACCGGTTTCAACGCCGGAGATCACAACTTCATTGTCAATTATGCCGTTGATTCCAGAGATGCAGCTTACTACGATGAAACAAATGGTACCTATTATGCTGTGAAGAATAAAATCAACGCGTTCATCAAAGAAGCAAAAGAAGCAACTCTTGAAAACATCAATGAATTTGTCACACTATTCAATAAGTCATTGTCCATCTCTTTCGACGGCCTTTATGAATGGGATAAAAATTACCTGCAACCCGGATTCAGCACTGCCGTCATCGACCTGAAGAACAGGGCCATCGAACAATATGGAAACAACGCCTTCATTCAGCTTTTCAAAGGCTACGCTGATAAACTCCACGAAAACATCGATCGCCTCGATGAAGAAGCCGCCTTAAAAGAAGCAATGAAAGCTTCCGATGATGCGAAGGATATGATTGCCACAATTGAATCCCTCACGCTCACCGAGGAAGAACAGGCAACTTACAATGCGGCCCTTGCTCAGTATAACCAAGACGTCAATAAGATGAATGAAAAAGCGAAAGAACTTTATGTCGCTGCCATCAACGCTGTCGTCGACAAGATGGCCAAAGCAGCAAGCGCTCAGGATGTAGCGGATGCCAATGTTGCCTACGCCTCCTTAGGAACCACCTATCGCGCTTTCGTCGACGAAACAACGCTTGCCGAACTCGATACAAAATTAGAAACGGCAAGAGCAGAATTCTTAACGAAGTTCAAAGCCAACACGGATGATAAACTCACAGTCAACGGAACCTCCTATCTAGTGAACGGAGAAAATGATCTCGGTCTTGTCACTTCCGACAAAGGCATCATTTTCAACAAGGAGCAGTACGATGTCGCCGACTTCTCCTTTACCTACAACATGCAGAGCAAGGGTGCTTATTACATTAGCCTTATGGACAATGCCGAATTCTTCAGCGAAGCCGATGATCCATCTGTCGCTGACCACAAGGGTCTCATCTTCCTCATCCGTCCTAAAAGTGACACTGAAGCCTACGTCGAAACCTACATGATTGACGGCACATGCTCTCGTTTCTTCGACGGACAAGTCTCTAAAGTCTCGTTCGATATTCCGCTCAATGGCGAAATCACTTTCTCCATGAAGATTGTCACTAACGAAACCTCTGGCATTTACGACAACTACCTTGTCTATTCCTTCAATGACAAATCCTATGCGCAGCCGGTCATCAAGGCACAATCTCTCTTAGGTGCCTTCGAAGATAAAATGGGTTATCTATCCATCGGCGCACTCAATGCCGATATGTCGAATCCTCTCATTACAACCATCAAGAACATCAACGGCGTAACCATGGAGAAAGACAGCTACAAGAAAGCAGTCGATTATACTCCGAAGAGTTCCGTCACTTCGTTTGATTTCAAGAAAGGAACGACCTCGAACAAGGTACTTCCCATCAACCCGATGCTCTCCACCATCAAAGAAGTCAGTGTCGATGGAAACAAGCTTACTTCTTCCGACTATAGCTATACGAGAAACTCCACACTCACCATCAAGGCTACCTATCTCAACACGCTGAGTGCAGGCACTCACAAGCTCAGAGTCGAAACAGAAAATGGTTATCTCGAAATTAACGCCAACATCACGGAAGAGCAGACAACCCCTGTCAATCCAGGTACCAGCGATACAGGAAACACTGGTTCCAACACTGGTGCAACAACAGAAGAAAAACCGACAAAGAAAGGATGCGGAGGAAGTATCGCTGCCGTTTCCAGTATCTTAGGAAGTCTGACTCTGGTTGCCACGGGTCTAGTCTTAAAGAAGAAAAAAGACGAGAAATAAGAAGATTACGTAGTCTTTTCCAAGAAAGTCCTATCTATCCATAGGACTTTTTTGGAAAAAGGCGATACGTTTTACACATTAGGAAAGGACTTGAAAACAATGAAACATATAAAATCCTTGCTGATTCCTTTATGTCTCCTCACCGGCTGCAGCGGTTTCGTAGGCAGTGAAACCCCTAATGAAACAGAACGTCCGAATACAGAAACTCAAATAATAGAAAGCACCATGAAAGATACCTCAATCACACAAAACACCGAACGTCCTGAAGAAGAGACGGAACTATTTACTGATTCGAAATTTGAGACGGGGCTTTACCTGAAATCAACGACAACAGCAGATGGCTCTCTCATCGTCAAGCATCTTGACTATGAGGGAAAAGCAAAAGAAAGAAAAGAGACAGTCTGGAATATGGCGCAGTGGTGGACTCCATTCAACTTCAAAGACGCCCCTTATCGTTTTGAAAATGGAAAACATGTCTATGAAAACGAATCGAGAACACTCAGCGTCGACAGTGAGACCGGTGAATTTGAAATGGGGCTCGATTCCTGGAAGGAATACCAAGAGCGTTTCGGAACCTCAAGAAGCAGCGGTTCCCAGACCTGGTCCCATTTTCTCATCGAACAGGATTTCGCAAAGAAAGTCTATCTCGCTGACGTCTCAAACATGACCTTATCCTTCGATTATCGCATTGATAGTGTCGAGCTTTTCGACAAGGAAAACTACAACAAAAATCTCCATACCGCGCAGTTTGTCATGTACTTCATTGTGAGAAACGAGAAACTGAACAAATTCTTCTGGTTTGGAATACCGCTTTATGATTATCGGGGTTACGGAGATAAGTTCTCCTATAGTATCGATCAGGGATTCGAAGGTGCCACCAATACCCTGATCTACAGCATCGGGAGAGAGGAGTTCCTTCCTGGCGGCAAGCTTCCGGAAATCGGAAAGAATTATTATCTCAGCATCAATCTGCTTTCCTATATCCAGGACGCCATCATTTTCGGTGCAACAACTGCTTCCATCAATTATCCGCTGAAAGACTGGGAACTGAAGGACACATGTGTCACCTATATGAACTTCGGCTGGGAACTTCCGGGTTCATTCCGTATCGACAGCCATTTCAGCAATCTTTCTCTGAAGGTGAAATAAAATGAGTAATCGCAGCGAAATCATCATCGACCCCAGATTCCGAAGCGGATTCTTTCTTCAGGGACCAGACCCTGTGAAAGACCAGAGAATCAACTTCACCTACCTTGATTATGAAAAGAAGGCAATCCTTCCTTCCAGAAAAGTCTGGATTCTTTCTCAGTGGTGGACACCCTACGATTTCAAGAATGCGGGTTTCTCAGAAGATGAAACGAGCTTCCGGTATTATAACGAATCCAGAGAACTCATTATAGACAGAGAAAGCGGTGAGTTGACCATGGCACTGGATTCCTACAAGGAATACCAGAAACGACTTGGACACTCCAGAGAGAAAACAAGCGATCCATGGTCTCATTTCCTTCTCGAACAGGATTTCTATCATCCGCTCCGTTTCCGGAAACTTCAGGCATTCTTAGCAAGACTTGATTTCACGATTGACTCCGTCGAAGCAGAAGATACCGAACACTACGATCCCAACATCCACGCCGCTCAGTTCCTCTGGTACCTCACCATCGGAGAAATGAAAGGGACGGAAGAAGAAAATCCGCTCGAAGACAAATACATCTGGCTTGGCATTCCAATTTATGATAACCGTTATCCAATGGTTAAAGGAAGTCAGAACATTGATGAAGGATTCTCCGGAGCTACCAATACCCTCATCTATACCTTAGGTTCCGATATCTTCCTCAGCAAACCGATTCAGTTCGGAAAAGACTATTCCATCGATATCGATTTACTCCCCTATATCAAGAAAAGTGTCCGTTATGCCATCAAAAAGGGTATCTTCACTTCCGAAAAAAAACTCTATGTCAACTATATGAACATCGGATGGGAATTGCCCGGTTCTTTCCGAGTCAAGAGCCGAATCCGAAATCTGCGTTTGGAGGCAATCAGCGATGAGTGAACTATTGAGAGACAAAAACTTCGAAGCCGGCTTCAACGTTCTGAAAAGAAGTCTACTAGAAAATAATCACGATGAACTGATGGAGCTTTCCTTCCATCATAAAAAACCGGAATGGCGACTTGCCGAATACTTCAGTCACTATGATCTCTATGCCCATCGTGACATCAGAGAAGACAAAGACGGCTATCTCATCTCCAACGAAGCAAAAGAAATCCGAAGAAACTGTGATGGTTCCCTCACCCTTACCATCAACACCGACAAAGAATATGATCATCCAAGAGTTGAGGGCGAACCTTGGCCGCATCTCTTGATTGAAGAGGAATTTTTCTCGCATCACTTGATTAAGATGAAGAAACTTCGGATTCATATGACGCTAGACTTTCTCGCACTGGAGTCATTCATGAACCAAACAAGGAATGACCTTCACACACTTCAGGTCTCTCTTTACTTCGCTTTGGGAAGCAGAAACAAGAACAGCAAAGGATGCAATGATTTCTATTGGTTCGGTCTTCCTTTCATCGATGCACCGCGTTATCACTTTCCGAAGCAGTGGATCAACCAGGATATCGGAAAAGAGGATGCGACAAACAAGCTCATCTACACTATTGATCCCCATCGCTATATGAAAGAAGAATTCCTCCCAGGAGACACCTTGACCATCGATCTTGATGTTCTTCCCGATATGTTAAACGCCTTCCATGTCGCAAAAGAAAAGAAATTCATTCAGAATGTCCCCTTAGAAGATGTGGAAATCCTTTCTCTCAACTTCGGATATGAAGCGACAGGTTCATTCAATGGGAAAATTAAACTATCTGAGTTTTCCATAGAGGAGGAAATAAAATGAAAACAAAGCAACTCTTATTATCGGCATTAAGTCTACTTGTTGTCACAGGTTGTGGAAAAGAAACGGACACACCGACGGAAAAACCGACGGAGGACAATAGAATCATGTATCAATATACGAACAAGGAAAAATATCAGGACTTCCTCCACGATGAGGTCATCTACAACGAAATCGTCACTCTGGTCGAAGAAAACGGGGAAATCTACGGAAAGCTTCTATATGAACCGGATGAAATCATCTCTGTCCGTGACTATACATTAGAGAAGGAATTCAGTCCAAACGAGTATACAATCAACGGAAAGAAACTCATCCGGACTGACAATTCCACGCTGCCTTACTTCACCGGTGAAAACATGGCCGGGGAAAACCTGGAAAATTACGGCATCAGTACCATGGAAGGAAAAGAAAGCGGCAGCAAAGTCATGTTCACGGAAGGACCGGGAATTGTCATGCATACCGTCAATGTCACCTATAAACACCACGACACCTGGTCCCATGATGTTCCGGTGTATAAAGGAGATGAAATCCCTCTCACCATTCAGAAACTGAAAAAGAAAGAGCATCTCACCATCGGATTCTACGGAGATTCCATCATGACCGGTTGCAACTCTTCCGGAAAACTTGCCATTCCTCCCTATCTTGACGATTTCCCGACTGCGAGTGTCGACATGCTCAAAGAATACTATGGATACGACGACATCGAGTCCTTCAATACTTCCAAAGGCGGAATGCTCTCAGACTGGGGTGTCACAAACGTCAACTCCTTAGTCAACGAAAACAATCCCAATCTCGTTTTCTTAGGCTTCGGCATGAATGACGGGTCCTGGAAAATCAACGCCGGAAAATACGTCTCCCAGATGGAAGATATGGTCACACAGATCAAAGCAAAAAATCAGGACGCCGAAATTGTTGTCGTTGCGACAATTCTTGCAAATCCTGATTCCGTCCAGAATCAGCTCCAGGAAAGTTACCTCGAACCTTTGAAGACAATGACGGAGAATTATGAGGGAGTCACCCTGATGGATATGACAACCTATTCGAAAAATCTGTTACGCTATAAGAGGAGTGTCGATCTCTACGCCAACAACATCAACCATCCGAATGATTTCATGGTGAGAGGATATGTCAACAACATCCTCACACTGATGAGTGACAAAAAGTGAACACAATAGGAGGATCACTGAAATGAAAAAATCTAGATCGATTGTCGCGCTTTCCATGCTTCTCATTCTCACAGGCTGTGGCGGAGAAAAAGAAAGTCAGAATGGAAAAGACACCGGTGGCAGCCAATATACCGGACCGAAGAAGACCATTATCATCGACGGTGGTGGTGACGTCGGCGATTTCACTACGACAAAATCGATGAATGCATCCGCACTCAACCCTTATCCGTACAACACTTTGGAAACGCTGTGCAATGAATGGACGAAACTGCATCCGGAATATGAGGTTCAGATTCTGAAGACCTCCTCCCATGGTGACAGAACGGTTCTCGTCCCTCAGCTGGAACAGAAGACCGCACCGGATATCACTTATCAATCCGGAACCGTCATCAACTCCGATCTTGGCAAAAACTATTACGTCAACATGACAAGCTACCTTGCCAAACCGAATCCATACCTCGAAGGAAATCAGAAATGGTCCGATATCTATAATGAAGCAGAACTTGCAACGACACAGGCGAGCGACGGAGATTATTACAGCATCAGTCTTGAACGTATCCCGGTCGGTCTGATGGTCAACAAAACCATGCTCAACAATGCAGGCATCACCATACTCCCGACGACCTACAAGCAATTTATCGATGACATCGACATTCTCAAAGGAAAACTTTCTTCAAACCAGGAAGCCTATTCCACAACCTATATGTGGTATAACATCGCTTTGGAATCCAATGTGTTCTCTTATCTTCTCGAAGACGGCGATGTCTTAAGAAAGAACGGAAAAATCGATACGGAAGAACTGGCAAGACTCTATAAAAAGAAACTTTGGCAGCCCGATCTCAATATCAGCGGAGATAATCCCACCTATGAAGACAACCGCTATTACGATTATCTCAAGCTCTGTGCCGAATTGGGAAAAAGAAAGGCAAGCAAGTCTTTTGATGCTGTCTCTAACTTTTCTTCTGGAAACTTAGCTTTCCTGGAAGCGACCGGAAAAGAAATGAGAAACATTGCTGCCAAGAAAGACAAAATGGAATTCGATTGGGAAATCATACCTTATCCAGATCTCACAACGGAAAGTTATGCACACGCCAGTGCCCCGTGCGTCAGAGGAAGCGCTGGTCTTGCCACCAGCTGGTTTATCACCAATTCCGCAGAAAGCAAGGGAACCGTCGATGGTTGCGTCGACTTATTGATGTATCTCACCGCTCCAAATCAGAACAATCGTCTTATCGGAGATCTCAAAGGTGGAATGCCCCTCAATCCGGCTTCAGACTTCAAGCTTGCCGACCACCTTGTCAATCTCAACAAAGCTTACTGGGAAGACATCGACAAGATGAAAACCGGAGAACGGGTCGCATGGGGCGCCCTTTGTTCCTGGGAAGTTCTCGGTTATGCCTACAATACAGCCTATATCAGAAACATGGAAGATGTTGAGGGCGGTGCAAAAACCGTAGAAGTCGCAGCCACTGCTTTAGGCAACACGATTGCCAGTACCATCAAGAATAAGATGGTCACGGAAGGCTGGGACGAATCGAGTTGGGATTTATGATAGACAGAAAACCGTTGGGCAGGAAGAAAAAATATCGTTACAGCGGGTATCTTTGGATTCTTCCTGCCATGATTTTCATCCTTCTCTTCTCCGGATACCCTCTTGTCAACGCCTTCATTCTTGCATTCACCGATTCCAATGGCTCAGGATATGGAAACTTTGTCGGCATGAACAATTTCGTGGAACTCTTCCATGATTCTGTCTTCTGGATCTGCATGAAGAACGTCCTTCTTTTCACCGTGTTAGGCATCCTCATGGGAAACTTCATGACGATATTCCTGGCAGAACTTCTCTTCAATTTCAAAGCAAAAAAGACCAGTGCCTTCTTCCGTATTCTGTTCATTCTTCCTGTTCTCATTCCAAGTGTCGTCATCATGCTTGTTTGGGAAAACATCATCTTTTCTTCGAATGGCTTCGTAAACCAGATTGTACAGGCGTTCGGTGGAACGCCCAAGAACTGGTACTTTGATTCCTCCACAGACAAGTTCGCCATTCTCATGACAAACTTTCCCTGGGTCGGTGGCACCTCCTATCTTATCTATCTTGCCGGTCTACAGAACATCAACCGCTCTGTTCTAGAGGCTTCCAAAATGGATGGTGTCACTGGATTACGGCGTATCTTCTCCATTGACCTTCCTCTCATCAAAGGTCAGCTGAAATACTTCCTTATCATGGGTATTATCGGCGGTCTTCAGAATTTTGATCTTCAGCTCATCATCACCGGTGCCGGTCCGGGAACCAGCAACTCCGTCAATGTTCCTGGACTCTATCTCTATGATTGGGCCTGGAGCGGAACCCTATCAGATCATCCCCGTTATGGTTACGCTTCCTGTATCGGTGTCATGATATTTCTCTTCACCATGGTGTTCACTGCCATCAACATGAGGGAGAAGAAAGGAGCGTTCCATGACTAGAAATGCTCTAAACAGAAGAAAACGGATTCCGATTGTCCAATTCATCATTGCCTTCTTCCTCATTCTCTTGGCAATTGAAGTTCTGTTTCCACTCTTCCTTCTTGTCTTCAATAGTTTCAAAGCCGATACTTCCAATCCACTAGCATGGCCTAAAGATGGGTTCACAGTCGAAGGCTATTCCATCATCTGGGAATACATCAAAGGAAATTACATCAATTCTCTCGTAGTTACCTTATCCGTATCCCTTGGTGTCACACTGATCGGTTCCTTGGCTGGTTATGGATTCGCACGATTCCGTTTCCCAGGAAAGAACATTCTGTTCCTCCTTGTCCTCTCCTTCATGATGGTCCCTGGACTTCTGACCCTCATCGCCCGCTATGATCTCATCGTCAAGATGAAACTCAACAACAATCTCCTCGGTGTCATTCTCCCTTCCATTGCCGGATCTCTCCCGTTCAGTATTTTTCTCACCAGAACCTTCTTCTCCGGTCTTCCGAAAGAACTTTTCGAAGCGGGAGATATGGACGGCATCTCCGAGCTCGGAAAATTTTTCAAGATTGTCGTCCCCCTTTCTCAGCCCATCATCATTACATTACTCATTCAGACCTTTGTGTCCCAATGGAATGATTATCTTTGGAGTCGTCTTGTCCTCCAAAACGAAACGCTTCAGACCCTTCCCGTCGTTTTAGTTTCCCTGACGGATTCCCTAGGAGAACTCTCCTACTGTATCCCGTTTGCAGGTTATGTCTTAAGCGCCATCCCTCTTGTCATCATCTTTGTCGTTGGAAATAAGAAATTTATCGAAGGCATGACGAGCGGTGCCTTTAAAATGTGAGGTAAAACAACATGAAAAAAATCTTTGCCTTATCCTTGTCTTTCCTTCTTCTCGTCTCCTGTAGTAGCAAGCCGACAGAAGGAACAGAAAAAAACACCAGTCACACTGAAGAGCCAAAGCCAAGAGAAGTTCAACTTCTCCCGGACCGTCACTTCGAACGTGGATTCAACGCTCTTCCAGGAAACAAATCTTTCGATAATGGAACCTATCCGGAAAACGACTACACAGACAGCGTCTATCTGAAATATACGACCGATGGAGATAATCCAATCTGGCAGCTTCAGCAGACTGGTGCCATCTATGATCTCAACGATATCTATAATCCCATCACCAAGAAATATCCGGAAAAAGTCGACGGATATTATCGTTTCGAGGGTGTCAGCAATCATGTTTACGTCAATACGGATAAAGGAGAAATCAAGCTTGGATTAGAAGCATCCAAGGAATATGAGCATGCACGAAAAGACAGAGAGAACTGGCCGCATCTTCTACTCCAGACTGCCTTAACCGAGCAACTGACTCTCGCCGATTTTTCTTCCCTCGATTTCACAATCGATCTCAATCTTCATGTTGAAAACAAAATGAATGACAGCGAATTCAACAGCAACCTCCATACAGCCCAGTTTCTGATGTACTTCACCGTCAATTCGATGAATCCGGCCGATAGCGGTGACTATTTCTGGTTCGGCATTCCCTTCTATGATTATCGCAACAAGAAAGCTTCAAAACCGGTAGCCATGCTCGATAACGGAACTAGCGGAAACACGGGAAAAGTCATCTATCAGATGGGAACCGAGAAAATCGATCCCGACGGATTCAGACTCGATCACGATTATCAGATTTCCCTGAACTTGCTCGATGAGTTCCAAGACGCTCTTCTGGAGACACAGAAACTCGGAAGAATGACAAACACCTCAGTCCAGGATCTCTCCATCAGTTATATGAACATCGGCTTTGAACTTCCGGGCACATTTGATGTAGAAGCAACCTTCAGCAACTTCTCCCTGATTGCAACACGAGGTGCATGATATGAAACTAATCGAAATCATCAAAAACAAATTTCAAAACAGAAAAGAAGAAAACTTAAGAAAAAAGGAGACCGAAAAAAAGAGGAAGGAGAATTACGAACATGTCATCCAAGCGGAAGAGGAAAGAAGAAAGCTTCCTGAAAGCGACGAAATCCCATCCTCCTATGTCTGCCTAAGACATATCAATAAAATCTACGACAATAATGTTCAAGCCGTTTACGACTTCAATCTCGACATTCAGAGAGGAGAATTCGTTGTTTTTGTCGGTCCGTCAGGATGTGGTAAATCGACAACACTGCGCATGATCGCAGGACTCGAATCTATCACGACCGGCGATCTGTTCATCGACGGAACCTATTCTAACGACCTCGAGCCGAAAGACCGCAACACTGCAATGGTCTTCCAGAACTATGCACTTTACCCCCATCTTTCCGTCTATGACAACATGGCCATGGGTCTTAAGGTCAAACATGTTCCCAAAGAAGAAATCGACCAAAGAATCAAGAAAGCATGTGAAATCCTTGAACTTACTGATTATCTCAAGGCCAAGCCAAGGAATCTCTCCGGCGGGCAATGCCAGAGAGTAGCCTTAGGCAGAGCAATCGTCAAAGACGCCAAAGTCTTCCTCATGGATGAACCTCTTTCAAACCTCGATGCGAAACTGAGAGTTCAGATGCGAAGCGAAATCATTTCACTTCACAAGAACCTCAATGCAACAACCATCTACGTCACACACGACCAGGTCGAAGCTATGACTATGGCCGATCGTATTGTTGTCATGAACAAAGGTGTCATTCAACAAATCGGCACGCCGGAAGAAGTCTATCATCGTCCGATCAATACATTTGTGGCCGGATTTATCGGTTCTCCCAGCATGAACCTGATTCCCGGAACCATTCTAGGAAACGAAGTCTCAATATCTACTGTATCTTTTGACGTAAACAATGGCTGCTTCAACGAAGTGGAAAGTATTACTGTCGGCATTCGTCCAGAAAACATTTCTATGACCGAGATTGAGAACGCAATATGCATAGAAGGTATTCTGAAACTTCCTGAAATGTCCGGAAAAGAGTATATTCTCCACGTTACAATCGGTGATCAGGAAATCTCCTGTGTCAGTGACAATCTACACGGACTTCATGTCGGTGATCCGATAAAGCTTTACTTCACCAAAGAAAACATCCATTACTTCAACAAAGATGGTGAAAGAATCGAACTTGACTAAGAAGAGACCAATCCCTATTCCACCAACATATTCCACCATCATCAAAATCAGGACCGTTCTAATAAAGGATGGTACTTTTCTACATTTTTCAAAACAACCAAATTCCCGGTCAAAACACAACTAAGTAAGATCAAAACAGAATTCAAAAAGGACTTCCTCAGCGCAAAGGAAGCCCGAAAAGGAAATCAGGAAAAATATCAGCCGTTTGAAGTCTCTGTTTCTGCAGTCTTCACGATAACGTCCAAAGCAGAAACAAGAGAAGAGAAAGCAGTCTTCAGTTCATCAGTGACAACAAGATAAGCGTTATAAGACGTATCACCGATTTCACCGGAGAAGGTCACACTGAAGTCAGTCTGATTCAAGGAAAGATAACGGATTGCTTTCTCATGATTCTGGTGGATCTTAATCTGATAGATGCCAACTTTGGATTCTCCATCCAAAGCTTCGACAGATTTGATATTGTCTTCTTTTCTCACTTTCTCATCGAAGGAAACAACGCTAGCTTTCAAGGTGTCATTCAAAGTCTGTGTCTTAATTTTTTCATACGCATTCGTTTTGTTTTCGACTTGTCCTTTGACATAGTCCAAAGTGACGTTATCCGCATCAGAAGGGGTAGTGACAATGTCGAGTTTTCCTTTTCCGCTCGAACATCCGACCAATAACAGAACAGAAAGCAATAATAACTTATGTTTCATTATGGAATCCTCCTCTATAGTCTAATTTTGAGCTCCCCCCAATAGAAAAGTCAACTGTTTTCTTCGATTCCCTTTACACCACATCAAAAATGACAAAAGAATTTTCTATTTTCTTAAGAAATATAACCATGATTACAAAATTTGCATTTCTATTTCCTTTCTTCTTTCAACTTAATTTCAAGCTTCATGTTTATTTCATGGTAGAGCAAAAATCAAAATGGCTACTGATATATAAATACTTGAATAACAGGTTTCCTATGCGACAAGTCATATTATTTTATCAAAAGAAATGTGATAAAAGAAATTTACAATTATAATAAAAGTTGGTTATATTTCATCACCTGTTTCAGATGTTGTAAGAACACTTCACCCATCCATTGATATCCTTGCTGATTCGGATGAATCGGATCTGCCATATAAGAAGAAAGAACCTCCCTAGATAATGGTTCCATACCTCGGTAATGATAGAAATCAAGAATATGGAAATCCCATTTCTTTTTCAGTTCATAGAGCCTATCGATAAAGGCTTCATAATCCGGATTGTCATACCAAGGATTCGTATAAAAAGTGATGCCGCAATGATAGTTCTTTCGGATATAGAAAATGATATATTCCATAGAACCTAACACCGTGCTCCGATCAAAGGCTTTGTCATCGAAAGAATCCGAAATCCTACCCATTGGCATCTTTTTGGAAACATCATTTGTCGATAACTGAACAACAAAGTGATCAATCTTCTCTGTGAGCGAAAAATGCCGTTCCATTCTTTCTACATAGGAAGAAGGTCCATCGTCACAGAGTGTCGTCCCAGATACAGCTTCTTTATCTACGCCACAGGGAAAAAGCTCCGATATCACCTCAACAAACGAAACTCCGCCAGTCATGTGTCCATAGGTGACAGAAGAACCCAAGAATGCAATCATCGGTCTATTGTTTTCCATTTGGAAGCCTCCCTTCTTGTCCCTCTCATGATACAGCATTCAGTTAACCTTACGCCAGTATTTTCCCTTCTCGAATGCCTTTATGGCATCAGTGTTATCCTTTCCACTAACGGTTTCTTTCATTCAGGAACTGCAATATTGATAGGAAAAGAAACCGTGAACTTGAGATTTAGGATTCACAAAATACCTCTCTCCCTTATTCCAGTGGCAATTCACTATTGGCTTGGGGAAGCAGATCAAGGCTTGTCTTCATATTCTTCAGTTTTCTTACTTTTTACAGAAATCCATCAAAAACAGAAATCATAGAGAATAGCGTATAATAATAGCGATGGAAAAACAGCTTGATAAAAAATCCTCCCGTTATGTGAGGAGAAACATTCTCACCGCCTTATACCAGCTGATGCTGGAAAAGCCCTTCTCTGAGATTCGCATCCAGGATATCGCACAAAGGGCAGGTGTTTCCCGTGTCTCCTATTATCGGAACTATAAAAGCAAAGAAGACATCCTCGATTCCTATATGCTCTATGAGACAAGCCGTTTCCATGAGTTGCATAGCGGAGAGGAAGAGGAAGAATACCTTACCCACTTATTGGCACATCTGAAAACCTTCAAGGACAAATTCGAATTGCTCTATAAAAACAACCTGTCCTATCTGATTGCCGAACACATCTATCAATGGTGCGGTCCCCTAAAGGAGACAGAAGACAGCGAGGCCTATCTTCTCTCCGCCAAAAGCTATGCGGTGTTCGGATTCATCGATGAATGGATCAAAAGAGGAATGAACGGAGAACCGAACGAAGTCGCAAAGGAACTTCTGAAAGACCTGGAAGGGTTCAACCTGAAGGTGAATAAAATCAAGCTGTAAATTTTGAACACTTTTCAATTAATTATAATTTTCCTCCTTGATGACCTGTCATATTTTTTACGACTGACTATATATAAATAGGATGGGAAAACTGAATTGTAAATTCTATTATCATCATGTTTTTTTCTATTGCAAGATATTCAACAACCTTGTACAATGATTAACAATTCGAATCAAGGAGGCAACACTATGGCTCAAAGAAGAGAATACAAAAATGCAATCCGTTCCAGAAAAAGAATCCAGGAAGCTGTCTTCGCTCTGATCAAAGAAAACAGAGGACTCAAGAGTGTCACCATCAGCGCTGTCGTCAAAAAGGCCGGGGTCAACCGCGGCACTTTCTACAACCACTATAAAGATATCGAAGACGTCATCGAAGACGTCGAGAACTCTCTCGTCCGTTCTTTCGATGAGACACTTTATGAAAGCGACATCAAAACCATCGATGAGCTGTCCGTTTTCTTCTTCACTTCCCTTACGGAATTCCTTAAGAAAAATGAAGAGGGATTCAAATACATTGTCGCCTATATTCCCATCAACATCTTCGACGATTTTCACAACAAACTGCTCAAATCCTATCGCACCTACATCATGAAGAAACTCGATTACACCCCGAGAGAGGAAAACAACATGATCATTCTCACCAGTGAGATCATCTCCAATGGTGTCGCAGCCACATATCTCTCCTATTTCAAAGGTGAACTGAACGCCACCTTGGATGACATCTCCAATAACGCCATCAGCCTCGTCAAGAAAATCTCTGAATAATATCTCAGGGCCACTGAAAAGCGGCCCTTTTCTTATGCCTGCATTCGAATGAAATCCCTCTTTCTTATACAAAGTATAAGGGAAACAGGCCACCTGTGACCAAAATCGTACAAAAATCGATTGCAATTTGCACTTGACATGATAAAATAACCTATGGCTAATTGTGAACTACACCCCGGTAAGGTTACAGTTTGCTCAAGATACAAGAAAGGTGAAAATAGAAAATGCAGCGTCAAACTACTATTTACAAGAAGACAGACGTCGCCAAGAATTGGTACGTCGTCGATGCTTCCGATAAGCCCCTTGGTCGATTAGCCTCCGAAATCGCGGTCGTACTGATGGGAAAGAACAAGCCCCAGTACACGCCGAACTTTGACAATGGTGACTATGTCATCGTCGTCAATTGCTCGAAGGTCTGGTTGACCGGAGACAAAATCCATAAGAAGATGTACTTCGATAACAAGTCCAACAATTATGGTGGTCTCAGAACCAGAAGTGCCAAGGTCATGAAGAAGGAGTATCCGACTGAAATGATCCGCAGAGCCGTCAAGGGAATGCTCCCGAAGGGCCCGCTTGGCAAAGAGATGATCAAGAAGTTGTACGTCTATGCCGGTCCGGAGCATGACAGACAGGCAAACAAGCCGATCGAAGTCGAGCTGACTGCTAAGAGGGAGAAGTAAACAATGGCTAACACAAAAACTGATAAGCTTATCTACTCCGCCGTCGGCAGAAGAAAGTCTTCTGTCGCCAGAGTCTTCCTTACTCCTGGCAAGGGCGAGATTATCGTCAACGGCAAGAAGATCGATGAGTACTTCCCTCATAAGGTTCTCATCCTCGATGCTACGCAGCCTTTAGCTGTCACCAGCACCGAAGGAAAGTACGACATCAAGGCCAACATCATCGGTGGTGGCTACAGTGGTCAGACCGGTGCCTTAAGATTAGGTATCGCCAGAGCACTCGTCAAAGCCAACGATGCCAACAAGCCGCTTCTCCGCGCTAAGGGACTCCTGACTGTCGATGCCAGAGTCGTTGAGCGTAAGAAATACGGTCTTCGTAAGGCCAGAAAAGACAAGCAGTTCTCCAAGCGTTAATCCAGCGCTTCGGCCCTGTTCGTCCACGATCAACAAAAGAAAACCCTCGGAATCCGAACCGAGGGTTTTTCTGTTTCCGTTGTTTATGTTAAGATATATTGCATATGAGACTTGATAAATATCTTAAAGTCAGCCGACTCATCAAGAGAAGGGAGGCTGCCAAACAGTTCATCGATAAAGGCTATGTCCTCTTGAACGACAAAGTCGCCAAACCTTCCAGCGAAGTCAAAGTAGATGACATCATCCAGATTGTCTCCCCACTCGGCGGAAAGAGCGTCAAAGCCAGAATCAAGGAAGTCCGCATGGTGTCCACCATCGACAATGCTTCCAATATGTATGAAATCGTAGGAGAAGAAAAATGAAAGAGTATACCGCAGAAAATCCGAGGTCCAGCAAAGGACTTTCCATCCTCTATATCGCCATCATGGCATTCTGCACCCTACTTTTGGTTGCTCTTGTCATCCTTTCTGCCTACAAGATTCAGCAGAATAGGGAACTCAAAGCCAAGGAGCAGGCCGTCATCGAGAAGTATCAGGACCTCGCCAAAGAGAACGAGAATCTCAAGGATGAGGATTACGCAAGAATCTATTTCGAGGGTGAAAACCTTTATATTCCTTCCAAGGACATCATCATCGAATACCATCCATGAAAGATCTGCTTGAAAAAGGCATCCTGAAAGAAGGAAAGTTCCTTCTCGCTTTTTCCGGTGGACCGGATTCCGTCTATCTGCTCTACCGGCTCTCTCTGTTCTACAAGGACACCCTGAAAGACCATATCAGTCTTTCCTATATCAATTATCATGATTCCCCTTATGTCCAAGAAGAAGAGAGAATCGTCTGTTTTTATGCGGAGAAATATCATCTCACACTGCATCGTGAAGATGCTTATTACGATAAGGCAAGTGACCACAACTTCGAAGAATGGGCTAGAGAGTTCCGTTACCGTCTCTTCGCAAAACAGATCAAAGAATACGGATACCGGGCACTATTGACCGCCCATCAGAAGACCGATGATGTCGAAACCTATCTGCTTCAGAAAAAACGGCACAATCTTCCTCTCCATTACGGACTGAAGAGTAAGACAACACTCTATGGTGTTACATTGCTGAGACCATTGCTCTCCTTTTCCAAGAAAGAACTGACGGAAGAACTTATCGCACGTTCCCTTCCTTTCTATGACGACATCACCAATCTCGACCCGAACAAAGAGCGCAACCGGTTAAGGATGACCCTGAAAGAAGAGGAACTTGACCGATATCAGAAAGAAATCGAGGAAGAGAATAGTAAGCTCGATGCGCTCTACGTTCTCTTTCATGATCATCCTTCCGGCATGGAATTCTCTCTCTATGATTCCCTTTCGGAAGAGGAGAAGAGACGCTATGCGTTCTTCCTCCTCGATACGGTTCCCGTCCTAAAGAAAAGAGAAGGACTCGGAAAGAAAATCCATGACTTTCTGAAGAAAAAGGAAGAGGGAAGACTTGAACTGACAGAAACCCATTCCCTCTACCGAAGAAGAAAGGAATTCTTTCTTTCCCTCACACTGGAGAATCTCTCCTACGAGATTGAAATTCAAAAGGAAGGCGTCTACAAGACTCCCTATTTTGAAATCGAAATCAAAGACAGAACAGACTTCCTCATTCCGTCCTTTCCGATTACCATCCGGAACTATAAAAAAGGGGATGAGATTGCAAGCAATCTCGGCATCAGAAGCGTCGAAGATTTCCTGAAGAAACAGGATGTCCCCAAGTACCTCTATCCGCTCTATCCAGTTTTCCTCTCACATGATAAAATCTTCTATGTTCCCTTCTACCAAGACATCAAAAAAGAAAAAGTTTCACTGAAGCTGAACTATCAGAAAGGAATCCTATCATGAAAAAACAGATTATCTCTTTATTCTCGCTCCTTCTTCTCTGCTCCTGCTCTTCGAAGGAAAACAAGGAAACAGCAAAGCCGACCGAAACCAATGCTCCCTCTGTGACAGAAAACGTCACGGAAGCTACTGCTACGGATAACAAGACGGAAGAGACAACGACAGACACAGAGGATAACGTCATCAGCGAAGGCATCCACCGTATGACAAAGGATGACATCCCGGAGACGGCGCAGAGCAAATACAACACCGACTTCGATTTTGAAGCGGGCGGTATTTCCTATCACGGCGATTATCTCCAAAGAGGAACAGGAAGCTATGACGGAACCATTCAGATGAAAAAGGAACAGTCCTTCTTCTATAGCATGGTTGCCGTAAAAGGAAAACTCACGCTCTCCCTTTTAGACAAAGGTGCCTATACCGGTACTCCGACTCTCTATGTCGGAAACACAATCAATCCGCAGGAAGAAACAAGCAAAGTGACCTTCTCCTCCCGCCAGGAAAGTGCTATCCTTCTCTATGAAGCAACAGTCGACGGTTACTTCCGTCTCGCCGATGAATCCGGCTTTGCCCTTTATCTCAACTATGTTGAAATCGACTGCACGGTAAGTCTCTGACCACATCGTGGCTCAATACTCTTTCCGACTTCTTGGAAAGAGTTTTTTAATTCTCAGAATTTGATTGATTTTCAATGAATTTTTAAGAAAATATTCGAAATATAGTGAGAATAGGATAGATTTTTCGTTTTCCGTCTTTTTCGATGGTTCTCGATAAAAACCGGTTTTCTGCACTTCCAGAAAAAGGAAACAGACTTGCATTTACCCCCCATCATTGGGTACAAACTTAAGCAATCAGAAACGATGTCTCAATAGATTCAACCACTGAGGAAAGGAGCATGAACCTTATGAAAAAGCAAACCGCACTGTTCTTCCTTTTGTCACTCACATCCTGCAACCAACCAAACTATGCAAAGGAAACCATCAGCAAACCGAAAGCAAATACGAACACCACTTCTTTCTCAGAGACAGAGAAAGCTGCTTTGAAAAGCAGTAATACCCTTCCGACCGATTCCGATTTCCTCCTCTCTCCGTTAGGAAAAAAACTGATCGATGATTATCAGAGTGATAAGGCTTCCTTCCTCAGCCTTTATCAGAAAGCAAACCGGAAAGAGAACAACTTCTCCTTATCCTCTCTCTTTTCTGTGGCCTCCACTGCGGAAATCAAGGACAAGGACACCGAAGGAGTCTCCTACTTCGAAGGGACAAAAGAAGAGCTGTCCAACTCCCTGAGCCGTTACTATGACAGAGAAATAACACTGACCCAAAATGGTACCTATTATCTTAATGAAATGGAAGTGACGGACCGGTTCCTTTTACCGAAGGAACTGAAGAAAAATCTTCCTTTTGATCATGCCGGACAATTCGACTATGTCGAATTCGTCGGGGATTATGAAGTGGTCCAGAACGAGTCCTACACCTATCTCGCTCTCAACATCAACCAAACGGAAATGAGACTGTTGTTACCGAAGGAAAACGGAAAACTAGAGAATCTCTCCCTCGATGCTTTCTATCCCGAGAGCACGGAAACAAAACGGATACACGCCCTCGTTCCGAAATTCGAAAAGAGCTATTCCTATGAAATCCGGTCAGAAGACAGGTTCCTCTATCAGGACAACATGTTCCATTTCGACGAGTACGGAATCCAGGCTTCCTCTTTCACGGTCGACGGACCGACCTCCGAGAATCCGAATTATGTCCTTGATCTTTCCTTTGATCATCCCTTCCTTTATTCCTGCTTCTATGATGACGTGATGTTATTCTGCGGAGCCGTTTCTTCGCTTTAGTAAGAGCAGATTCTCTTTTCCTATGGATGCCGTTGTACCCGGGTGGACCGCATTTTGTGTACCACAATAACGGAATGACAGCAATCGGAACTCAGGAAAGACCTTCTTGCTTATCAAACAAAATGAGGTCTAGAAAATACATTCCGTTTGGTAAACAAACGAAAAGTTGGTTGTCGATAGTTGTAAGGAAAAGCCGTTTATCATCGGCAAACCGATGGTTTTATATAAGTCCTTTCCTGCCTAACCCTCATAAGAAACATCCATCTCAATATCCTGCGGATAATCTCCATAGTTCTTTCCGAAAACATTGAAACCGCCATAGGCATTATCCTTCTTCTTGGATGTGATACGGAAAAGAACACGGTTTGACTTGTCCAGATTCAGTCCTTGAATTTTAATGTTGGCATTCTGAAGGACACCATCGAGATATACCCCGTTATCATTGACAACGATGGTTTTCAACTGACCATACTGGGTCGCATTCAAGGAAGAATCGCTCGGAGAAACACGTCCTCTCCGCCCTCCGAAGTCACCCGGCGAAAGGAAATCAATCACCTCGATTCCGTTGATGGAAAAACCAATCAGAGACTCAAAACTATTGTTGAAATAGGGTACCTCACTGCAGATTTCCAAGGAGAAAGAAATCTCATCGATTTTCTTATGACGGAATTCTGTATTGTCGAAGGAATATTCTACAAACCCTCTGTTCGTATAGATCAAGTCTGCACTTCTTCTTTCCTCTAAAAATGGGCTGTCTTGATAAAAAGAATGAAAGTTGCTTTTTATAACAAATCCATTGTTTTCCCCAAATTCAGCATCTGTGTAATCTCCAACATGTACACTGCTATGATAACGCTTTATCATAGAAGCAACCGTGGACAGATCATCAAAATCAACATTGATTTCCACACATCCTTTGATGACGAGCTTCGCACTACCATTATTGGTCTTAATTGTTTTTATCTGAACAAGCTTTGCCTCTTCCAATAGTTTCGTATGAAAAACGATAGAGGAGAAAGAGACAAAATTGAGCTTAGCCAATTCACTCAGCGTTTTCCCCTCTTTGTTGACTTGTTTTAGGATTGCAATACGGATGGGAGAAGAAAGTGCAATTCCAATCTTCAGAATGTTCTTGTCGTCGGTTTCTTTTTCAATGTTTAAGCTGTAATTTCTCATACCGACATCATACTACATAATCATGTAGTAGTTAAGACTTTTCGAAGCTACTTTGTAGTCAAGCCATGAATCGTTCAATGGTACCATTATATCGTAAGCGCTCACACACGAAACAGAGAGCTTCACAATCCTGTAGTCGTGAATAGAAAGGAAATTCTATGAAAAAAATCAAACCGAAAAGTCTTGTCGCTCTTATGATGTGCTGTTTTCTTGCCGGATGCGGAAAGAAACCGACCTATACCGTCACTTGGATTATCGATGGCGAACCGCATGAAGAGACCTATGAAGAAGGTGTGAGCCCTTCCTATAAAGGAGAAACTCCTTCCAAAGTAGGAGACAGGAAAAACACCTATACCTTCACAGGTTGGGATAAGGAAATCTCCCCGGTAACTGGGAATATCACTTATACTGCGGAATTCTCCGCTACGCTCATCGACTACACCATCACCTGGTCTGTCGATAACAGCGAAACTAAGGAAGTCTATCACTTCGGTGACCTTCCCTCTTTCAAGGGAACGACAGAGAAAGCCTCCGATTCCACTTATGACTATCAGTTCAGGGGATGGGATAAGGAAATCGTTCCGGTCGAAAACGATACAACGTATACCGCAGTCTATGATTCTTCCTTTGTTGAATACACGATCACTTGGGTTGTCGACGGAAAAACGACAGAAGAATCCTATCACTATGGAGAAAAGCCTTCCTTTAAAGGAAATACGGACAAGACGGCAGATAATACCTACACTTACCAGTTCAAGAGTTGGGATAAGGACATAGCACCGGTAACGGAAAACACGACGTATACCGCTCTCTATGATGCTTCCTATATCGATTACACCATCACCTGGGTTGTCGATGAAACATCCACCCAAGAATCCTATCACTATGGTGACATTCCTTCTTTCAAGGGAAGCACCGAGAAGGCGGCAAGCGCCGAATTCACTTACCAGTTCAAGGGATGGGATAAGAAAGTGAAGGCTGTCACCGGCAATGAGACCTATACCGCCCTCTATGACCAGACGAAGAACAAATATACCATCACTTGGATTATCGGCGATAAGACCGTTACCGATGAAGTGGAATACGGGGTTGTTCCTGAAGCACCTACTGACACCGAAAAAGACGGAAACGACGAATACACTTACACGTTCCTAGGCTGGGACAAAGAGGTAAAAGCAGTCTCAGGCAATGAGATCTACACAGCCAGATACCAGGAAACAAAGAATCAGTATGATGTCACCTTTGTCAATGAAGGGAGCGAATTAGGCAGAAAAAAAGTCACGTACGGAGAAATCCTCACCGCTTCCGATATCGTTGCTCCGGAAAAAGAAGGACTCACCTTTTATGGCTGGAAGATTGAAAACAAAGAATACACGCCTACAGCGCTTCCCGTCATCACGCATGCCGTCACAGCGGAAGCCATCTATAAAGCAGCCATCGAAGTCAGATCGGTGAACCATGCGACAGAAGAAGTTCTATCCACAAAGACTGTCTACTTCAACCCCGGAGAAGACTACAGAATCGAAGCCGACACCAAAGAAGGCTTTGTCGCTGATAAGGATTATGTCAAAGGAACGGCAAAGAAGAATGATTCCTTGACTATCCACTATTCCACACTTTCCGTGTGGGACGCAGAGAGTGAAGAAATGACTGCAGTCGATGAGAATCATTATCAGATTTCCAACAGCAGACAGTTTGCCTACTTTGCACAACAGGTCAACAGCGGCAACAACTACAGCGGAAAGACAATCACATTGACTTCCTCCTTGGAAATCAATAAAGACTTCCCGAAGATCGGCACGGCCGATGACTCCTTCCAGGGCACATTCGACGGAAACAACTGTTCCATCAGGGGAATCGACATCTCGGATACGGCAACAAGAACCGCACTCTTTTACGGCATCACCAATGCCACAATCAAGAACGTCTCTTTATATGGCACCGCCAAAGCCGCGCAGTATGGTTCCGTCTTAGTCGGCCGCATTTCAGGCAGTACCATCGAGAACGTGACAAACTATGCATCCTTAGAACAGCAGGGCTCCGCCAACGGAGCTGGCGCCATCGCCGGTTCCATCGTGAACGGTTCCACAATCCGTAACTCGGCCAACTATGGCGATGTCACGGGCACGGCAAGCAACAACAAAACCGCCGGCATCGTCGGTCTCATCGAAGGCAAAGGGGCAAACTCCGTTCATCATTCCGTCAATTACGGTACCATCAAGGGTGCCACGCTGACCGGCGGTATAGTCGGCGAAGTGGCAGCCGCCACAAGTACGGAATCCGGTGTTTTCGACTCAGAAAACCATGGCACCATCGTTTCCATCGCCGTGGCCGGTTCTAAGAAGACTGCCACCATCGGCGGTATTGCAGGACAGATCACCGGTGCCGCTTCCACAGCGAAGCTCAACGGATGCTCAAACTACGGCGATGTGACAGGTTCCACAGCCATCGACAGCCCTGTCGGCGGAATTGTCGGCGAAAACAAGTCTAAGACCGCGGAAATGAGCAATCTTGAAAACTACGGAAATATTCTCAGCAACAGCCGTACCGGCGGTATTGTCGGAAATCTTGCGGGAGCACTTACCGATGCCAAAAACCATGGTACGATTCAGGCAGAAGGTACCGGCACCAACAAAGGATGTTATGCCGGCGGCCTTGTCGGTGTCGGATTCACCGGTTCCAGTATGGAACACTGTGAGAATGACGGCAGTGTCATCACCGCGCTCCGCTATGCGGGCGGTATCTTAGGCGCCATCGGTTCCAAAGCAACCGTGACCATCAAGAACTGCACCAATGACGGCAGTGTCACAGCCGGCACCAATGGAGCCGGCGGCATCACCGGCGGAACCATCGATACGGCTTCCACCCTGACGGCCACTTCCTGCACCAACAACGGCGCCATCAGTGGAAACAACAAAGTCGGCGGCCTTGTCGGATGTCTCTGGTCCTCCACTTCGACTCTCACCGCCTGTGTCAATAACGGCACCTATGAAGCAACGACGGCAGGCACCTCCTATTTCGGCTCCGAAATCGGTCAGACACTAGAACAATACAATGAGGAAAATGCACAGTAACCATGAAGAAAATCATCCCTTCTCTCCTTTTGCTTTTCGGGGTCGCTCCGCTTGTCTCAGTGACCTATGCTGCCACAATCGTTAGTGAAGCAAAAGGAGAAACACAAAAACAGTACCGTCTCTCTTTCGAAAGCAATGGAGGAAGTGATGTTTCCTCACTTCTTTACATCAAAGGTGACTCTTCCATACGCCTTCCAAGTCCAAGAAAATCCGGTTTTGTGTTCGGAGGTTGGTATTTAGACAATACCGCATTCAAAAAACCGTTTCTTTTAGGAGAGACGGCTGTGAACTCAGACACTACCCTCTATGCCAAGTGGGTCATCAAAGAAGTGAAAGTCTATCTCGATACAGCAAATGAAGACGAATTTGAGCCTTTCGTCTTCAATGTCGGAGATACGTTCCATATCGCCAGTCTGCCAAGCAAGGTAAAAAACAAAATCAGCAACGGCCTCTCTTTTTCCTTCCTCAGATGGGTGACAGGAAACGAGCTTCCCGTCACAGACGATTTTGTCTTGGAAGATGCTTACTATGAATTCCACGCCACATATGGCGGGATTGACACCGCCGGTTATAAAGTATCCTACCAGAGTGACTTCTCAACAGACTACGGCTATCTTGATAACAACCATTCCTGGACCCGCGGAGAAATGGAGATTCCAAAAGCCGGTATCGGCGAAGGCGCACCGAATCAGGATGTCTCTCTGACAAAGCATGCCCTTACCATCGGTCAGACCACCTATGACGGACTCGGATACGGAGCAAAAGTTCTCCTTCCGGAAGACATCACAAAGGGAAAACGTAAATATTCCATCGAGACAACCTTTCGGATTTCAAAGACCACCACGTTGTCCAAAGCTTCTTCCAAAGCTTCGGATGCCGGTTTCGGCATTATGGTGGGCTACGACAAAGAGACGGGTGCCAACGTAGAAGCCGTCGTCGATCCGACCAGCAAAATGGTCCGCATCGCCGCCCTGAACAAGGCCTATCAGAAATCATCCACCGATGTCAACAAATCTTTCTCCTATGCCATCCCCTCTTCCCTAAGCGATTACCATCGTCTGAAAGTGGTCTTTGACGGCGAGACGCCGAATCAAGCCGGGCAACTGAAAAACACGACAATGGAAGTCTATTTCGACGATGTGAAATGCTATTCCACGAAAACCACGACCCTCAACAAAAACTGGTTCTATGAAGACCAGGCCAGAGGAGAGTGCATCGGCCTTGCCGCCAATCTCTGCGAGGCCGAAGTCAAGGATGTCATCCTAAAGAGTTATGATGAATCCGAAACGTATTACCATAAGGATTTCTCAGACAATACTGTTTTCGATGGCTGGGAATATCTTGAAGGGAGTAATGGAGCCAATGTTGGACAGGTAAAAGTCAGCGATGGGGTCCTGATCGTCGATTCCTATTTCAAAAATCAGGCCATCAAGAAACATCAGGCTATCTACTCCCCTGACAGTGCCGCAAAGGACTTCTCTGCCTCCTTCGATTTCCGGTTTGCCGCTTCCAGTGACATCGACAAATACTTCGCCTTCCTATTCCGTGGAAACGGAGCCCAATACAACGCTCTCTTCTTCCGTTCGACAAAAGGACAGATTCAGCTTTATCGGCATGGAGAAAAATCCTCCGCTTATTCCGCCTGGTCGTCCGGAATCTCCATCAAGACCATCAGCGGCGGTTTCTCTGATGCCATCCATCACGCCGAAATCGCAAGCAAGGATAATTACTTCTATGTCAAACTGGACGGCGAAGTCATCTATTCCTCCACGGTAAGTGATGGAATTCTCTATGACAAAGCAGGAAAAATCGGTTTCTTGTCTTCTGCCTGCAAAGTAGAATTGGACAATCTCTCGCTCTATCATCTCGAAAGCAAGGAGGAGACAGAATGAAACTCTACAGTGCCATTCCTATTGTTCTGATTTCCCTTTTCGCAGGGACTGTAAAACCGGAAAATAAGGCAAAGGTTTCCCGTGACATCATTCAGGACAAAGTGACTTACTGTGTCGACAAGCCTTTCGACAAAACCATCAACACCTTCGAAGCAAAAATCACCATTCCACAAAATATCAGTACGAGAGACCCTATTGGTGTCATCTTCGGAAACTATTTCAATTCCTCGTTTGGATATGACGGCTCTACCGACTATCTTATCGACAAAGACGGACATTTCCGGCTCTATTACAACCGTGTGAGCGGACATGTTGCCGAAGTGGATCATACCTTTACCGGTTATGATTTCAGGACCGGTAACGAGGAACATATCACCTTGACAAGAGACAGTACACAGAATCTCTTCTCCCTCTATGTCAACGGAACACTCATCGAAAGCTATCAGGCCGAAAGCAGTGAGAACAACAACCTGATGAAATATCAGATTGGTTGCGACTGGGCCAACTGGACCATGAACATCGACGGAGACTATACCCGTTATCCCTTCCAGGGTAAGATTTCCCAAGTCACTGTCTTTTCCGATCTCCGTACGAAAGAGGAAATCTGTATCGACAAAGAGAAGACTTCCTATTCTCAGGAAGAAGATGGTCTTTTAGGTTCCTGGTATCTCGCTGACTGGAGTGAGGAGAAGATTCCTGATGATTCGAACAATCACAATGATCTGACACTCTATAACTATGAATACTATTTTGACCTGAAGGAGAGAGAGGATTTTGATTATTCCATTCTTTGTATTCCGGACATTCAGATTACCGCCCGTTATAATCCGAGCAAGCTCGCCAAGGATTTCGATTGGATGGTCAACAGAAAAAGCAAAGAGAATATTCAATATATCTCCTTTGTCGGTGATCTGACGGATACCTGTGACGTAAACAACGAAACTGATGTGCAGTGGAACACGGTCGTGACCAATTTCGATAAGCTCGATAAGAACGATATTTCTTACGGCTTCGTTCCCGGAAATCACGATTATGATGATGGCGTAGGAAGAAGCAGACCTGCCACCAAGATGAACCATTATCTTCCCTATGACAAGTATGCGGCAAAAGAGTACTTCGGAGGCGGTTATTATCAAGGTGACATTGTCAACTATTACAATATCAAGAAAATCTGCGGCATCAACTATCTCTTCCTCAATTTGGAATTCGGTCCAAGAGACAGTGTCTTAGCCTGGGCCAACCGTGTCTGTGAAGCTTATCCGGATTACCGCGTTGTAGTCTCCACGCATTCCTATATCGAACCAAACGGAGAAATCACACAGAATTATTCAAGATATGCCCCTAGCCGTTATGGTATCGGAAGTGGAAACACTTCTAATGATGGACAGGAAATGTTCGATAAATTCATCAAGAAGCAGAAAAATATCTTCTTCGTGTTTTCCGGTCACAACTCTTCCGATGACATCATCTACCGCACGGATGTCGGAGAAAACGGAAACACCATCCATTCCTTCCTCATCGATGCCCAGGGTTCTTTCTACAGTGAATCCTGTGATGTCCTAAGCATCTTCAAATTCAACGAAGCGGAAAAAGAAGTATCCGTCTATTGGTATTCCCCCTACGAAGGGAAATATCTCAACCGTCAGAATCAGTTCACCATCGAGTTCGCGGATGAACTCAATCCGGCTGTCGGCGTGAAAAAGCAGAATAAGAAAGAGAGAAATATCTGGCTCTCTGTCAGCATCATCTCCGGTTCTCTTCTTATCATCTCCTTCACTGCTTTCTTCCTACTCCGAGGTAAAAGACATGAAAAACAGAATTAAATATCTTCTTCCCCTTCTTTTGCTTCTCCCTTCCTGTGGGAAGAATGAGACCGCGAAAGAAACGGAGAGTGCAAAAAACACAGCAGACATCACAGAAAAAACGACAAGTGAAAAGAACACTTTCCCACTTTCCTTCCGACTCGAAAATGTGATTGACGGAGAGGTCAAAGATGCCACTTTCCTTTTAAGCGGGAACAAGGTGACCTCCGACTATGAAAACGGAGAATATCATATTGCCGAAGCCACACTCGGTGCAGAACTCACGATTTTCCATCCGCGCTATCAGACGAAGAAAGTTGTCATCAACTCTGGCAACCTTCAGACCATCAGTATGGACTATCCTTATGAGACTATCGCCAAGACGAGATACAGTTCCAACTATCTCTATAACGATTGGACCCTTTCCTCCACCCACACGATGACCGGAATATCCTTTCTCTTCTCCTCTCCCTATGACCGCTTCCTCTCCTCTGACAGTGCCTTGCGTCTCTTCCTCAACACCGGAAGCACATCTTCCAAGTTGGAACATGGCGACTACGAATTCCGCCTTCTGCAGGATAGGCTATTCGTCTATGACTACGGCTTTGTCCATCCGGAAACTGACATATCCATTTTCGATTACCGGCAGGAGGTGACAGAGGGCAAGACCAATCTGATTCTCACGATTCCATATTCCTACTTGGGCATCACACCCGAATCAATCATCGGTGTCACGATGATCGATTCTCTCCTTTCCCAGGATATCGATACGGAGATGATCTTCGACGAGGAAGCCATCGATGCCAAGAACCCGAAAGAATACGCGAGAATCGACAAGAAAGGGAGACCTTTCTGCAATACCGAGAACAAAGATAATCCTTACTGGATCAGCAAAGCGCTGAAAGCCTCCCTGATTGAAGGAAAAGATTATAGCTTCGCCTCTCCAGATTATTGCAATCATGCCGAAGACTGTGACGATATTCACTTCTCCATCGATTATCAGGAGAATGTCACGTTGGACTTTGTCGGATTCGGAGAATTCAAAGAGACGGAATACATCCAGCTAGTCATCCACAACAATATCATCGACAAGAATGCATGGAAACTGGTTGAGGATGACATCATAATTCAGATCTATCAGGATCATTACGATCTCTATACGGAATGCTCGGAGTTCTTTTCCGTACAGAACGGATACGGAAAGAAGATTGCCTCAGAAAAGCTGAGCACCTTTGTCAATTATGGTCCCTACTTCAGACTGAATGCCGCCATCCCTGTCTCCCTTCTTTCCAACCTCCATTCCGAATATGATGACTTCTATCTTATGGCCGTGGAATTCAACGGAAAGACACTCTACGACGGCAAAAACTACTATGAGAACTTCTTCTATAAGAATGTGACGAGAGGCGATCCCGCGGACATGATCAGCTATGCCTTGATTTCCGCTCCGAAAAAACGGATTTCCAAACTCACGGAAGCAGAAAGAAGTACATTGACAGCCGAAAAAGATATTTCGTTCGCCAACCCGAACGATACCAAATACGAACGGGCCGATGACATCTATCTCTCTGTGACAAGAAAGAGCGACTCCCTCTTCTTCGACATAATTGGTTTCGGAGACTTCTCCGATACCGAAATCGTAACCTTTGTCCTCCATTCCTCCGACACGGACGGAGAAAGCTGGGCAATTCAGAAAGAGGATGTCACCCTGATGCTCTCCAAAAACCAGGCAAAGACTGTCACCAATACGACAGACTTCTGGGTCGGAACAAGAATCACAAGAGGCAATGTAGCCTCCACCCTTCCGACCTATGAGAGAAAAGAGGGATATTTCACACTGCAGTTCGAAATGAAATACACGGATATTTCCTCGTCGACGAACAGGGATACTCCGCTTAGAATGTACGCCTATGAATTCGGCTTCGGCGGTGTTCTCTACAACAGTGAACCTTGGAACAAGCTGATGCGATATGAGGGAGTTGCCTGTGGCGATCCCGCCTTCCAGGTCAATTACATCGCCATCTGAGGAGAGATAAATATTCCGCTAAAATAGTCACTCCGAAAATCATTTTTTGCCAATCAATCCTTTCATTGGAAAGTCTGCCGATGACTCAGCATCCTCTGCTGAGCCCACGGCAGTCTTTTCTTTTTATAGGATATCTATGATAGGAGACATTCCGAAAAAGACATTGATTATGCTGAACACAAGGAATTATCAGTTCACTAAAACGTGAAATTAATTAGGAAATTCAATCAGATAGAATGAAAAATAGGATAGTGCAGGCCGTGCCTGCACTATCCTATTTTGTTTTCTTGAAACCAGTCCTGAGTCGTCAGCGTTCCTCGCGGAAATAGGCGAGACCAAGCGACTGCGGAGGCTGATTCTCTTTCTTCTTTTTGAAGGAATTGATGATGAGAATTAGAATCGTGACAAGATACGGAATCATCTGAAGAAGATCGTTGAATCCGACGAAGTTGTACTTCGTATCGATCAGGAGAGGAATATAGGTATAAGCCCAATAGCAGAATGCGAATAACGGAGCACCCCAGATGAGATGGATTGGCTTCCAGGAAGCGAAGATGACCAGAGCGACGGCGAGCCATCCGATGGCTTCGATATTGTTGTTGGTCGACCAGAGTCCGTGCGTATAATCAAGGACATAGGTCATACCGCCGAGGCCGCAAAAACCGCAGCCGATCAGGGTGGAGAGATACTTATAACGGACAACGGAGATACCGGCAGAATCTGCAGTCTGCGGAGACTCACCGATCGCAGCGGCATTGAGACCGATTCTTGTCGTCTTATAGAAGATGAAGGCAAGGATACAGGCAATCAAGGCGACATAGGTCATGAATCCGTGATCGAAGAAAATCTTCCCGACATACGGAATGTCTTTTAGAACCGGAATCCCGGTAGTAAACACCTTGCCGGCAAAAGCGAGCTTATAATCCTTCAGTCCGAGTGAGGTGGAAAGATATTTTCCGAAACCGACACCGAAGGAGGCGATGGCAAGGCCCATGACGTTCTGGTTGCAATGGAAGGTGACACAGACAACAGAATAGATAAGACCGAAGAGAGCACCGACAAGGAAGGAGACGGAGACAGCGATGAGAATCGTGATAACGGCAGACGGATTGGCGTTGTCCTTCTCGTAGAACATACAGCAAACATAGGCACAGATGGCAGAGAAGTACATGATACCCGGAACACCGAGATTCAAATGTCCGACTTTCTCGTTCAGGGTCTCGCCGAGACCGGACAGAGAAAGGATGGCACCGAAGCCGATGGCGAGAGAAAACCAGGACAGAAGATTTTCAATCATGGGACACCTCCTTATGTTCGGTAAGTCCTTTGGTCAAAATCCGTTCATTGCGTTTTGCCGTGAATCCGGTTCTTCCGGAGACAATCTGATAGCGGATGAAGAACGTGGTAAGCATCAAAGCAATGATGATAACGAAGATGATGAACTGCGTAGAATATTCGTTGAGAGCAGGAGAGTAGGAGACGTTGGAGAGGTTTCTCGCTCCTTTGTCAAGGAAGACAATCAGAGAGGAGTAACCAATCATAACAAACGGATTGAAGTTCGAGAGCCAGCAGATGATGACGGCCGTGAATCCGTAGTTCCCACCGGTTGTCGCAGAGACGGTATGGTCGAAACAGGTGACATAGAAGAAACCGATCATACCGCAGATGGCACCGCTCAGGAGCAGCGTTCTGCGGATGACATGCGGAACATTGATGCCGGTGTAACGGGCCGTAGCAATCGACTCACCGACGACTTTGACCTCATATCCGTGTTTGGTCTTCTTCATATAGAAATAGATGAGGACCGTGAGGAAGAGAACGACGAGAAGCGGAATGATGACGCGGCTGTTGAGGTAGGTGCTGACAAAACGGTCGATAGAGGCGGAACCGGTCTTGAAGTCGACCCATCCGCGTCCGTTCGAAGAATTGATAGTGCCTAAGGCACTCTTCGTTCCTCTCCAGCGGTCGACGAAGAAAGTAACTAACGCAATGGCGATATAGTTCATCATCAGCGTGAAGAGGGTTTCGTTCGTGTTCCACTTGGATTTGAAGAAGGCGGGAATGAACGCCCATAAGGAACCACCGAGACAGGAAAGAACAAAGGAGATGAGAATGACACCATAGGAGGGAATGCTCTCCGGAAGGAAGATCATGCAGGCTGCAGTGACTAAAGCGCCAATCAGGACCTGGCCTTGACCGCCGATATTCCAAAAGCGCATTTTATAGGCAGGCACCAAGGCAAGACCGATACCGAGAAGCAGAGTCAGTTCCTTCATGAACGACCAGAATTTGATTTTATTCTCAAAGGTCCCCTGGAAAATATACTGGATGGCCGTAAACGGATTCTTCATAGAAACAAGCCACAGGAAGAGAACGGAGATGATAAGCGCCGTTCCGATGGTCAGAGTGATCGCCTTCAGTCTCGTCTTCCAGTTCACATCGTTTCGCTTTGCGATACGGAAGAGCGGTTCTTTTTTTGCTTTCTCAGTCATTGGTTTTCTCCTCCGATACTTTCGCCATCATCTGACCGATTGTTTTCTTGTCGGTCGTTCTGGCATCGACGATTCCGGAAACCTTGCCATCGCAGAGGACAAGGATTCTGTCGCATAGAGCAAGTAGAACATCGAGGTCCTCGCCGACATAGATGATGGCCGTCTCTTTCTTCTTCTGTTCATTCAGAATATCATAAATGAGATAGGACGTATTGATGTCGAGACCTCTTGTTGCATAAGCGGTGAGAAGGAGTCTCGGGGCCGTCGCAATCTCACGTCCGACCAAAACCTTTTGGACATTGCCGCCGGAGAGGGTTCTTACCGGCGTATCGATGGACGGAGTGACGACTTCGAGTTTTTCCTTCACTTCCACGGCAAGATCGTGCGGTTTCTTCCTATGGAGAAAAGCGTCATTCCCTTCCTCATAGCTTCTTAAAAGCATATTGTCCGTCATACCCATGTCTCCAACCAAACCCATGCCGAGTCTGTCTTCCGGAACGAAGGCGAGACGGATTCCGAGCTTCTTGATGGCCTTCGGGGATTTTCCGACAATCTCCTCATCGAGATCGCCATTGGAGAAAATCATCGAGGAGCCTTTCTCGCAGTGTTGCAGTCCGCTCATCGCTTCCAGAAGTGCCTTCTGTCCGCTGCCGCCGATTCCGGCGATACCGAGTATCTCACCGGTATAGCAGTCAAAGGAAACATCATCGAGTGTCTTGACATGTTCCTGATTGTAAGTGGTAAGATGAGAGACCGAGATTCTCTTCTTTCTCCTCGTCGGCTCCGGGCGGTCAATCTGAAGGACGACATGCTGACCGACCATCATGTCGGTCAGGATTTCCTCATTGGCTTCAGAAGTCTTGATGTAACCGATGAGTTCTCCCTTTCTCAGAATGGCGACTCTGTCAGAAAGAGAGAGCACTTCATTGAGTTTGTGTGTGATGATGATGACAGCCTTTCCATCCTTTTTCATTTCCCTGAGGACATGGAAAAGAACTTCGGTCTCCTGCGGAGTGAGAACGGCGGTCGGTTCATCGAGAATCAAGGTGTTGGCACCGCGATAAAGCAGTTTGATGATTTCGACTGTCTGCTTCTCAGAGACTGACATCTCATAGATTTTCTTGTTGGGGTCAATGGTAAATCCGTAGCGGTCTGCAATTTCCCTGATTTTCCTGTTGATTTTCTTTTTGTTGAGGAAGAAAGGACCTTTCAGACCGAGAACAATGTTCTGTGCCGCCGTAAAAGTGTCAATCAGTTTGAAATGCTGATGGACCATGCCGATACCGTAATCGAAGGCATCCTTCGGAGAGGCAATCTTGACCTCTTTATGATCGATGGTGATTCTTCCTTCATCCGGATAATAGATACCGGAAAGCATGTTCATCAGTGTGGTCTTACCGGAGCCGTTTTCTCCCAAAAGGGAAAGAATCTCCCCAGGATAAATGGTAAGATTGACGTTTCTGTTGGCATAGACTTTGCCGAAATGTTTTCCGAGATGATGCAGACGTATTTGATTTCCCATACTGGACTCCTGTCATGAAATAAATAGGAGGGCCGAAGCCCTCCTAAAAAGGTATGCTGAAAGATTACTTGTTCAACCAAGTGATGCCGTCGATCTTGATATCGAAGTATGGTGCGGAGCGGATGACACTCTCTTCGACATAGGAGGCATTGCCTTCGGTCTTGACCGTCTCCTTCGTTTCACCCTGGTAGATGACCTTGGCAGGAGTGGTGCTGAAGTCCATGAAGGAGAAGTCATGCATATGAGAGGTGAGAGGCTGATTATCGACCGTGAACTTGGTCGTATCGAAGACATGGAAGGAACCATCCTTGATCTTGGCTTCGGCGGCAGCGACGGCCTCGGCAGTGCCGGCGGCGACGGAAGTACCGAGTTCAGTGATGCCGACAGCATTGGTCTTGAGACCTTCGGACCAGTCAGTGGCAATCTTCTTGCCTTCCATGGCAGTCTTCATGGCATATTCATAGTAGACTTCCCAGTTGTTGGTGGAAGAGGTCAGAGCGGCGTGCGGAGCGACATGGAGCATGTCGACGTTGTAACCGACGGAATAGCAGACCTTGCCGTTGTTGAGCAGGGTTTCGCATTTGCTCGGAGCACCAGTGGAATCGGCGTGCTGACCGATGATGACGCAGCCGTCATTGACAAGAGTCTCGGCAGCATTGCCTTCCTTGTCGATATCGAACCAGGAATCCGTGAACTGGACTTCCATGGTGACATTGCTGACGACAGACTTGACGCCGAGGAAGAAGGCAGTGTAACCGGAGATGACTTCAGCATAAGTATAGGCACCGACATAACCGATTTTGTAGTTCTCAACGGACTTATTGGCATCGGTGAGCTTGCCGGCATCGATGAGCTCCTTGAGCTTCATACCACCGACAATACCGGAAAGATATCTGGCTTCATAGATGTTCGTGAAAGCATTGGAAAGGTTGTTGATTCCGCTGATGGCAGCAAAATCACCGGTGGCGGAAACAAACTGGACATCCGGATATTCCTGAGCAACTTCGGCCATAAAAGACTGATGACCATACGAGTTGGAGACAATTAAAGTGCATCCACTGGCAACGAGGTCTTCCGCGGCAACCTTAGCATCATTGGATTCATCGACTTTCTTCTTCATCAAAATCTGGGAATCAGAAAGACCGAGCTTCTGCTGAGCAGCCTTGATTCCGTTGATGTGCGCTTCCGAATAACCTTCGCTCTCATCACCGATCGTGATAAAGCCAGCCTTGAAAGTGGAAGGCTTGCTTCCTCCAGTTTCAGCATTGGAATCACTGTTGTCGCCACAACCGACCATCGCTAAGACAGAAAGCAACACGACACTGAGAGACTTGAGACCTTTTTTCATTTTCTTTCTCCTTTTTGGGTCTTGTAACCACCAAAGTCAGAAAGAAAGTCCCGCTTTAACCCCGATGAAAATAAAAAAGAGGAGTAAGGAGTTTTATTCGTAGTGCTGAATTACGGTTCAGCGTAGAGACTTTCCCACCGATTAGGGCAATTATACGAATAGTCACTTCTTCAACCGATTCCATTATAAAAAAGCCAACACACCAAAGAAAACAGAAATCGTGTGAAAGCGGTAACAGAGAATTTCTCATTTTTATCAGTATATACCATCTCATATATCATACATGACATTGTTTGTTTATCTTTCGCGTTATAATTGTAATTGTATCTAAATTGATAACAAATAGTAAAATCGACAGAATATTAATTTATCGCTTATGACACCATAGTTATGAAAAATAGGAAGGGAGCTCATTTTTGTGTTTTCCTTTTCACTTCATTCGATATTTCTCTATAATATTCATGAAATTCAAGCGAGGTAACTGACATGTATCAGGCAGCACAAGACCGGTATTCAAAAATGGATTATAGCTTCTGTGGAAAATCAGGGCTGAAACTTTCGAAAATTGCACTTGGCTTTTGGCATAATTTCGGAGAAATCAATGATTATAAGACAATGAAGGAAATTGTCTTCACTGCTTTTGATAACGGAATCACCTATTTCGATTTAGCCAATAACTATGGCCCAAGCAACGGAATGGCAGAAGAAAACTTCGGTAGAATCTTCCGTGAAAATCTCACTGCCTATCGTGACGAAATGGTCATCAGCACAAAAGCGGGTTATCCGATGTGGGATGGACCTTACGGAGATGGAGGAAGCAGAAAATATTTGATGGCCTCCCTCGATCAGTCTCTGAAACGAATGGGAATTCCGTACGTCGACATTTTTTACCATCATAGAATGACACCGGAGACGCCGTTAGAGGAAACCATGATTGCCCTTGCCGATATCGTGAGAGAAGGGAAAGCCCTCTATATCGGTCTTTCCAAATATGATGCACCGACACTCAGGAAAGCGACCGCCATGCTAAAAGAACTTCACGTTCCCTTCATCGTCAATCAGAACCGTTACAACATCCTTGATAGAACCAACATCGACAACGATGTCATCAATACCTCCTTGGAACTCGGACAAGGTAATGTCGTCTTCTCCCCTCTTAATCAGGGACTACTTACCGACCGTTATTTAAAAGGTATTCCTACCGATTCCAGAATCCGCCACGATCCGAGATTCCTGAAAGAGTCCAATTTGACTCCGGAAATGCTTAACAAAATCCGTGACCTCAACGCCATTGCCGAAGAGCGAAACGAAAAGCTAGCCGATATGGCTTTGGAATGGATTATGCGTGATAACAAAGTGACTTCCTGCATCATCGGTGCTTCCAATAAAGAACAGGTTCTTATCAACTGCAAAGCAATACACGGGCCCGAATTCAGCGAAGATCAGCTGAAGAGAATCGACGAAATCGCTCTCCGCTGATTGTTTTCAAATACGAAATCTATGTTTTTTTATCATACTGCAAAAGTAATTGACTCTTTTCTATTTTCCGTGCTATAGTGATGCAAGCCAGGAAAAGATGAAAAAGTGTGTTTTTTTAAGAAAAATTCAATGATTTTAGCTTCGATATTTATAAATCTCTCGATTTTCCATTCTAAAAAATAGATATTTTTTAAGCATCATATTTTTATTAGACAATTGATTTCATAAGGGGGTTAAAATGAAAAAACGAAATTTCTTGCCTTTGGCTTGTTTATTCCTTGTCGGGTGCGGTCAGAAAGAAAGTTTTACAGCACATAACGAACCCTTCTATTGTGATGCTCCAAAAGCGGAGGCCGCCTATGATTTCGTCCGTTTATCCGGACACCTAGAGAAAAAAGAGAACTCCAAGTTCGAATTCTATTGCAACAGTCAGACAGATTACGGATTTTACGGATTGATCGATGGCAATACGAAAATCTATCATAATGCCGAACCTGTCAATGCCATTCCGGATACTACATCATCTTCCCTATCCATTGATGCCTACTTCAGTACAAAGACAAAATCGGAAAATGCAAATTGGCTTCGAATCACACGTGTACCGATGGCAGAGAACATCACCTATCTGGTCATCGGAGAAACACCGGAACAGCTCAAAACGATTGATTGCTATACTGGAAATGCATTCGAGTAAGGAGGATAGTACAATGAAAAAACAATTATTCGCACTTTCCGCTCTTCTTTTGGCATCCTGCGGAACGCAGGATAGAATCCCTTCCAACGATCCCTATTACTGTACAGGATATTCCGGTAACGGATGGCTGATTTCCTTTCCGAATTATCTCTTCTCAGGGAAATTGGTGAAATCAGGATCTGACTATTATTTTATAAACACCTCTATTACAAAACATGGTTTCCACGGAAACATAGAAAAAGACACCGAATTCTATGGCGAGAATAACAAAGAGATATCATATTCAGAGCTTTCTTCCTATATCGGGAAGCAGGTTTATGCTTATTTTGCCCCATCAAAGAGAAGCAATTTTGATTACAATAATATAAAATGGATTCAGGTTACATCCGGAAAAATGCCGGAAAAAGTCTCTGCTCTCTATTTTGTCTCCGACTATAAGACAGCAGAGAATCCAAGTTTCATCGACGAAACTGACAGATAAACAGCAGGTTTCCTTCGACATAGAAAAAGCGGTGGCTCAGCATCGCTTTTTCTATGTCATTTCTTATTTCCCTTCTTTTTCCAGTTTCTTCATCGCCTTCTTGTTCTCGATGGCAGCACCAATAAAGCCTTTGAAAAGCGGATGAGGACGATCCGGTCTGGACTTGAACTCCGGATGTGCCTGAGTGGCGACAAAGAACGGATGTTCCTTCAGTTCGACCATCTCGACAATATGATTGTCCGGAGAGAATCCGACCGGAACAAGGCCGTTAGCACGGAAAGCCTCACGGTAATCGTTGTTGACTTCATAGCGGTGACGATGCCGTTCGGCAATGTCCTTGGTTCCATAGAGTGCAAATGGCTTAGAAGTCGGGTCGAGAACACAGGGATAGGAACCGAGTCTCATCGTTCCGCCGAGGTTGACGACACCGTTCTGTTCCGGCATCAGAGCAATGACAGGATGCAGGGTGGACGGATTGAACTCCGTGGAGTTTGCATCCGCATAGCCTAAGACATCTCTTGCGAATTCGATCATAGCCGTCTGCATACCGAGACAGATTCCGAGATACGGAACCTTGTTCTCTCTGGCATAGCGGATGGCAATGAGCATACCCTCGATACCGCGGGAACCAAAGCCACCGGGGACAATGACACCATTCATGTCCTTGAGAATCTCATTGACATTCTCCGGCGTGATGGTCTCAGAATCGATGAAATTGATTTCAACTTTCTTGTTGTAATACCAACCGGCTGCCTTCAGAGCCTCATTGACGGAAATATAGGCATCGTGAAGGACGACATACTTTCCGACAAGACCGATTCGGATCTTGTCTTTGCTGTTCTTGACCTTGTTGACAAGGTTCTCCCAGACGGAAAGATCCGGAACAGGGGATGGAATATGAAGTGTCTCACAGACAGCCTGTGCGAACTTTTCCTTTTCCAGCATGAGCGGAAGCTCATAGACGGATTCGCAGTCGTAGTTGGGAAGGACATGATTCGGAGCGACATTGCAGAAGAGGGAAATTTTGTCGATGACGTTCTTGGGAATTTCCAGTTCGCTGCGGCAGACGACAATATCCGGCTGAAGACCCATGGACTGCATGGTCTTGACGGCCATCTGGGTCGGTTTGGTCTTGAGCTCTTCGCTGGCTCTGAGATAGGGAATCAGAGAGACGATGACGATACAGACATTCTCGGCACCGACTTCATGACGGAACTGACGGATTGCCTCAAAGAAAGGCTGAGATTCGATATCGCCGATGGTACCGCCGATTTCGACGATGGTGATGCCGGTTTCATCGGTCTTGAAATTGCGATGGAATCTGGACTTGATTTCGTTGGTGACATGAGGAATGACCTGAACGGTTCCTCCTCCGTAATCGCCGTGTCTCTCCTTTGCCAGAACGGTCTCATAGACCTTTCCGGTCGTGACATTGGAGCCATGGTCAAGATTCTCATCGATGAATCTTTCATAATGGCCGAGGTCGAGATCGGTTTCCGTTCCATCCTCGGTGACAAAGACTTCACCATGCTGAATTGGAGACATGGTTCCAGGATCGACGTTGAGATAGGGATCGAATTTCTGCATCGTGACCTTATAGCCACGGGCCTTGAGTAAACGGCCTAAAGAAGCTGCGGTGATACCCTTTCCGAGTCCGGAGATGACACCGCCCGTCACGAAGATGTACTTTTCCATTTTGATTTACCTCAATCTTTTTTCTTACCGTCTTTAACAAAGTATTCAATGATTGCTTTTCTTGTCACAATCCCCATGAAGACACCGGAGTCATCCACAACCGGAACAAAGTTCTGTGTCATGGCAAGATTCAGAAGGTCTTCCATTCTCGCATCGAAACGGATGGCCGGAACCTGACGGATCAAGGGAACATTCATAATGGACACACTCTCAGCAGTCTTGTAGTTCATGTCGGCATGGTTCTTGATATACCAAAACAGGTCACCGGCAGAGACCGTAGCGAGATAACGCCCTTCCTTATTCAGTATCGGAATGGCGGAATAGCCGCGGTTCTGAAGTTTCTCCGCCGTCTGTCTCAACGTAAAATCGTCTTCGACATAGGCGACCTGACTCTTGGGGATCAGGAAAAACAAAATATTCATACGTACCCTATTATACCGCTTTGCCCACCCTCTTTGAAACCTGTTCTTAAAATATCTTTCAATTTGCGGTTCTTTAAAAAAACATATAGTTTCATCAATATCTTATAAATAAAACCGATAATTTCAGAAAATTTTGCAAAATATGGTATCCAGTCGAAAAGAGAAAGCAGGAAATCCGTTAAAAATAAACCTGTTCTATCTAAGGAAGGCACATCAATACGAAAGCTCACATAAGGGATTGGAAAAAAACTCACCTTTTAGAATTCCAAGACATAAAAATCGCAAAAAAATTGTATTTCTACTATTGTATCGCAAAAATACTTAAAAAATAAGACTATATTTTTCATATTAGCACTTCTATAATTTTCGCTTGGGAAATTATTGATATGGAACAATTGAAATATGATGTCGTCATTGTTGGGGCCGGCCCTGCGGGCATTTTCACTGCCTTGAAAATCAATGACAAAAGACCGGATCTCAAGGTCCTTATCGTCGACATGGGAAGGGATATCGCATCCCGCAAATGCCCGGCAAGAAAAACGGGTGTCTGCGCACACTGCAAGCCCTGTGCCATCGTCTCCGGTTGGTCCGGAGCCGGAGCTTTCTCAGATGGAAAACTCTCGCTTTCCGATGATGTCGGCGGACATCTCAACGAATATGTCGGCCATGAAAAAGCAATGGACCTCATCCATGAAGCAGACGAATATTATCTGCGCTTCGGTGCCGACGAAACCATCGAAGGCATGGATGATAAGAAAATCGATGAGATTGCCTATAACGCATCCCGCTATAACATCAAGCTCATCCGCTGCCCAATCCGTCATCTTGGAACCGAAAGAGCCTACGATGTCCTCTCCGGCATGTATGATGAACTGATGAAGAACAAGAACATCACCTTCCTTCCGCTTACCGAAGCAAAAGATATCCTTGTCGAAAACAACAGAGTCACCGGTGTCACACTCAAGCCGTTCAATAAGGAAGAGTTCACCGTCCTATCCAACCATATCGTCGTTGCTCCTGGAAGAGGAGGTGCTGAGTGGCTCGACCAGACTGTCAAGAAACTCAACCTTCCGACTTCCAACAACGAAGTCGATATCGGTGTCCGTGTCGAAGTGCCCAATTCCGTCATGGACTGCCTTACCAAGGTTCTCTATGAAGCCAAAATGGTCTATTACGGAGACACCTATGAGAACAAGGTCCGCACCTTCTGCATGAATCCGGGCGGTGTCGTCTCGGAAGAACATTATGAAAACGGACTTGCCGTCGTCAACGGTCACAGCTACGGCGACAAGAGCAAGTGGACGGAGAACACCAACTTCGCCATCCTTGTCTCCACCCGTTTCACGGAACCATTCAATCAGCCAATCGAATATGGTCAGTATATCGCAAAGCTTGCCAACATGCTCACCGGCGGCCCCATCATGGTCCAGAGACTCGGCGACCTACTCAAGGGCAGAAGAACCACCAAGGAACGCCTTGCCAAATCCACAACCGTTCCGACGCTCAAGACAGCTGTCCCCGGTGATCTTTCCTTCGTCCTCCCTCCCCGTCATCTGACGACAATCATCGAATCCCTCAAGGCATTCGATCATCTCTGCCCCGGTCTCTACAGCAAAAACACCCTGCTCTATGGTGTCGAGGTAAAGTTCTACTCCACTAAAGTGAAGGTCGACAACGAGCTCATGACGCCAATCGATGGTCTCTATACCATCGGCGATGGAGCCGGTGTCACCAGAGGTCTCATGCAGGCTTCCGCAACCGGTATCTATGTCGCTGATACCATCATGAAGAAAATCTGATTTTTCCCATTTACTTAACATCGGACAATACCGAATCCGGTAAAGTCCGATGTTTTTATATGAAACGATTCGGGATTCCATTAGCTTCGCTTCCATAAAATTGGAAACGTTTTCAGAAAAAAAGAATTACATAGAAAAAGCTATTTTGTGATAATCAATTGCGATATCGGTTGACATTAACTGTTATTTTCTCACTGTCCGACGAGAAAATGGTTAATGTCTTTTTGTTTCACAAGGAGGTTATTTTATGAATTCTGAGACTTACTTAGGAGAGGAAAAAATCGGAAAGCTGATTCTGAAGTTTTCTATTCCATGTGTCCTGTCACTTCTGATCAGTGCACTATACAACATCGTCGATCAGATTTTCATCGGAAATTCGTCCGTCGGCTCTATCGGAAATACTGCGACAACGATTGTCTTCCCTCTCACGGTCATCGCCTTAGCCTTCAGCCTGATGCTCGGAGACGGTGCGGCCAGTCTGATGTCCCTTTGTTTAGGAAGAGGGGAAAAAGACAAAATGGAAAAGATCGTCAAAACCACACTGGTGGCCGCCACTGTGATATCCGTTCTTTTCTATGCCATCTGTTTTCCTTTATTAGACAATATCCTTTCCCTCTTCGGTGCCAAAACAGCAGACTCCCTGGAAAAAGCACACGAATACGGATTCATCATCGTCATCGGTTTTCCTTTTTACATTCTCATGAACGCGCTCAATAGCATCATCCGCGCCGATGGCTCACCGAAAATCGCCATGATCAGCATGGTGTCCGGCGCTGTCACCAATATCATTCTGGATGCTGTGATGATTTTGGTCTTGGATATGGGGTTGACCGGAGCCGCCTTAGCCACCATCATCGGTCAGATTGTCTCTTTCCTCATTTCCATCCTCTATCTTTTCAGATCCAAGACCTTCCGTCTCACTCTAAAATCTCCCCTTATCGATTTCCATGCCTTATGGGAAACCGTCAAATTAGGATTTTCCTCTTTCCTCACTCAGATCTCCATCGTCATCATTTCCGTCGTCTCCATGAACATGCTGGCCAAATACGGAGCAAAGTCTCCCTATGGCATCAACGATCCTCAGGCAATTGTCGGCGTGGTCATGAAGATCTTTACCATCGTCATCAATATCGTCGTCGGCATCGCCGCCGGGGCACAGCCGATTTTCGGATACAACTATGGTGCAAAGAAGTATCATAGAGTGCGGAAAGCCTATCAGATTGTCATACTCGCCTCCGCAATCGTTTGTCTTATCGCAACCATCCTCTTCCAGACCATCCCTGTCCAACTCATCTCCATCTTCGGAGCCAATACCTCCAATCCGGACCTCTATTTCGAATTCGGAGAAAAGACCGTCCGCATCTATCTGAGTCTAATTCTTTTCACCGGAATCCAGAAGGCGACCTCCATCTTCCTTCAGGCAATTTCCTCCCCGGTCAAGGCAGCGACATTATCCTTGATCCGAGATGTCATCAGCTTTGTCCCGCTGACTATCCTTCTTCCGATGGCCTGTGGAATCGACGGCATTCTCTACGCAGCCCCGATTTCCGATAGCATCGCCTTCCTTTTCACCATCCTTTTCTTGGTGCTGGAGTTTAGGAAAATGAAGGCGGAAGAGAAGAAATCGGCAAACGCCTGATTCTCCCCTTCCTGAAAGATAGCCGTCTCTGTGCTTCTATCCGCTTTCTCACTTCCATAACGATTGATGGCTGGTAAACCATGGTATAATAATCTACATTGTTAAGGGAGGCTTTCATATGGCTGATAACAAAAAGAAAAATTTCTATCTGACGACACCGATTTATTACGCATCGGGCAACATTCACATCGGACACACCTATTGCTGCGTCTGTGCCGATACCATCGCCAGATATAAAAGACTCGCAGGATATAACGTCCGGTTCATGACAGGGTCCGATGAACACGGCCAGAAGATTCAGGAAAAGGCCGAAGCGGCCGGACTCGATCCTCAGACTTATGTCGACAGAATCGCCCAATCCTTCAAGGATGTCTGGAAGGCTTTGGATATCTCCTACGACTACTATGTCCGTACAACTGACGATTATCATGTCGCCTTAGTCAAAAAAGTATTCAATGAACTGCTCGAAAAGGGTGACATCTATTTAGGCGAATATAAAGGTTGGTACTGCACTCCGGATGAAACCTTCTGGAGCGACAGCCAGGTCATCACCGACGAAAACGGAAACCATTTCTGCCCGGATTGCCACCGTCCCGTCCACCTCGATTCGGAAGAAGCCTACTTCCTCAACGTCAAGAAGTTCGTCCCGTGGCTTCTGAACTTCTATGAAGAGCATCCCGACTTCTTCTCCAAGGACAAGATGAACGAGATGATCAACACATTCATCAAGCCGGGACTTGAGGATCTCTGCATCACAAGAACCTCCTTCACCTGGGGTATCCCGATCGATCAGAATCCGAAACATGTCATCTACGTCTGGATCGATGCTCTTCTCAACTACATCTCCGCCTTGGGATATAAAACCGAGGATGAGACACTTTTCAAGACCTTCTGGGGAGATGATGCGGAAATCATCCATCTTGTCGGAAGAGACATCACCCGTTTCCATACCATCTACTGGCCGATTCTTCTCAAGGCCTTAGGACTCCGAGAGCCTGACAAAGTCATCGTCCATGGTCTTTTGCTGACCAAGAGTGGTGTCAAGCTTTCCAAATCCTTGGGGAATGCCATCTCTCCTTATCCGCTCATTGAGAAATATGGTGTCGATTCTCTCCGTTACTATATCGTCCGTGAGATTGAATTCGGAACCGACGGAAACTTCACGCCACTCCAGTTCATCGATAGACTCAACTCCGATCTTGCCAACTCCTACGGTAATCTCGTCAACAGAACGCTGTCCATGATGAACAAATACTTCGATGGTGTCATTCCGGAATATCAGGAACCGGAAAACGATTTCACCAAGAAGCTCTATCAGGACATCGAGGAAAAGCTCATCCAGTACAACGCCTTCATGGAAGACCTCAAAATCACCGAAGGTGCCGAAAAAGCCATTGAGCTCATCAATCTTGGAAACAAGTACTTCGATGATGTCGCTCCCTGGACGCAGGCGAAAAACGGCAATACCGCACTGCTGAAGGAATGCCTCTATGCCGCCAGTGAAATCATCCGTATCGGTTCCATCATCCTCTCTCCGATGATGCCGAACAAGACCAAAGATGCCTTGGATCAGGAAAATGTTCCGGAAGAACTCCGCACACTCCCTTCCACCCATACGATCGGAAAACTTTCCGGCATCCACATCAACGCCATCAGCGCCCTCTTCCCCAGACTGAAGAAAGAGGACGAAGTCGCCTATCTCACCGAACTCATCGATGGCCCAGTGACAAAGTAAAAAACAGACAAAATAAAATGGCTTTGAGAACCTGTTCAGGTTGCTTCAAAGCCATTTTTCATTCGTTTCACTTCAGGAATGGATTCTCTTCCTTTTCGATTTCCAGTCTGGAAATCGGGCCATGCCCCGGATAGATGACAAGCGTGTCCTTCAGTGCCTTGATTTTTTCAAGGCTTTCCTTCATCTCCTCCGGTTCACTGGAAGGGAGATCGGCTCTACCGACAGCCCCTTTGAAAAGGGTGTCGCCCGTAAACAGAGCATTATCATCCTCAAAGAGATAACAGACGCTTCCCTTGGTATGAAAAGGAGTGTGGATGACTTTGACATGGAAGCTTTTCAGAGAAATTTCGTCTCCGTCAGTAACAGGAAGTGTGGAAATATTGATTTGGACGTTTTCATTGGTCATCGTGGAAGAATTCAAAACCGGATTTTGAAGCAGCTCCTGATCTTCCGTGGCAAGATAGACCGGAATATCGTATTTTCCTTTATAATGCTTGAGGAAACGGACTAAGCCGCGGATATGATCGAAATGGGCATGAGTGAGTAAAATCGCCTCTACCTTTTCATGATGTGCCTTGATATAGTCATAGACACTGTCATCGGTCGAACCCATATCGATGACGACACAGTTCGCATTGATTTTACCTATCACATAAGTGTTTGCCGAGAATTCCTTTTGATTGTTTTCAAAATTGAATACTTTAACCATCGAATGTTCCTCCCTAGCCTTCAATTATATAACAAGAAGCCGATTTTTCTACTTCAAAAAAGGAAGAAAGCAAAAAACAACCTTAAAAAGAAAGCGGCCGAAAGTGAAGCAGCGTTGTAACCTGTTACGGAACAAAAAAGAAAATCAATATATTTGAATTCATGGATATTTCTATGTAAATCAATACTTTTTATTACATTTTGAACATTATATATAATCGTTAACGTTAACATTTATTTAATATTCACAATAAAAGTAAAGCCGTTTTTTACATTTTTTCTTGAAACTTTCTATGTAAGCGCTACAATATATGCAATGTTCAATTCTCGTAAGCAGATTGAACATCAAAATTACAAGGAGGGATTTATGAAATCCAAATTAAGTTTTGCGCTTTCTTGCGCTGCCATGTTCAGTTTATTCGGAATGACCGCCTGCGGTGGTGATTCTGGCTCCGGTTCCGAGCTGGAAGGTGAATTAAACCTCATCGCCGGATGTGAAGAACCTTATATGAACGCTGTCGCCAAGGCCTTCGGAGACAAGTATGGCGTCAAGGTCAATCCGATCCGTAAGTCTTCCGGTGAAATCGAAACTCAGATCAAGAACGAAAAAGGAAATCCGAGTGCTGACGTCATCTTCGGCGGAACCACCGATCCTTACAATGCTCTGAAAGCCGCCGGTCTCCTCGAGAAGTACAAATCTGCCAACGATGACAAGATTGATGCCAACTTCAAGGATGCCAACAACTATTGGTATGGTATCTATAAGGGAATCTTAGGATTCATGTGGAACAAGGATAAGCTCGCCGAGCTCAACCTCACCGCTCCTTCCACCTGGGATGATCTCCTCAAGCCGGAATACAGCAAGTACATCACTTGGTCTCATCCGACCACTGCCGGTACTGCAAAACTTGTCGTCAACACCATCGTCCAGAAGAAAGCCGCCGGTAAGAAGACCACTTATACGAATTCCGACAATGAAACCATCGACTGCTATGATGATACTGCCGCCATGGAATACTTCAAGGAACTCGACAAGAACACTGCCAAATACACCAAGTCCGGTTCCGGTGCTTCCAAGGAAGTCGGTATCGGCACGACTGTCATCGGTATCGGATTCCTCCACGATGTCATCTACCAGATTGTCGACAAGAAGTACACCAACATCGGTATGTGCGCTCCGTCCGATGGAACTTCCTATGAAGTCGGTGCCACTGCCATCCTCAAGGGTGCCAAGCATCCGAACTTAGCTAAGAAGTTCATCGACTTCGCCACCAGTGCCGAATGCGTCGAACTCGCTGCCCAGAACGGCTCCTATCAGTTCCTCGTCGTCAATGGTGCCAAGCAGCCTCAGGCTGCTATCGATGCCGGCATCGATAAGGTCACGGTCATGGATTATGACTTCGACGATGCCAAGAAGAACACGGCTCACTACGTCGAAGACTTCACCAAAGCCGTCAAGACCGAAGTTACAGCATAATTCCGATTCCATCCGATACGAAATCTATCAGGCCGAGAGTTTCCTCTCGGCCTTTCCGCTTATTTCTAGGAGGTAATACATGGATCAATCCATCTCAATTTCCAAGGAAGAGCAGAAACAGAACAGAATCCGAGCCAGAAAAGCACAGCGTCAGTCCAAAATTCTTGATACCAAGAAACTGATGAAAGAACCTTTCACGGTCATCATGATCCTGCTCCTCACCGTTTTCCTGTTCTTCTTCGTCGTCTATCCTCTTCTCTCCGTCTTTTCGAATGGTTTTACCGTCCATAAGAAAATCGGTGTCAATGAAGATGATATTCCAATCTACGGTTTAGTCCTCTCAGGAGCAAACTTCCCCTATATCTTCAATATGCTGTCATTTGGGGATTCCATCAAGAATTCAATGATTATCGGTCTTCTTGTTGCCTTTGGTGCCACACTCATCGGATTCTTATTCGCTTACGTTGAGGTATACGTTCATTTTAGAAGTAAACTCATCAGTGTTTTATTCAAAATTGTTTCTATTCTCCCCACCATCTCCCCGCCGTTCCTCATCGCTATCGCCATCATTCTTCTTTTCGGAAATACCGGACTTATCACCAACAAGCTCTTCCATATACCGATGAACAACGGGCTCTTCGGTATCCCCGGTGTCGTCACTGTTGAAATCATCACCTTCTTCCCGACGGCTTACCTGATGTTACGAGCCCTGCTGAAAAACATCGATCCCTCTTTGGAAGAGGCTGCCCGCGATATGGGTGCCTCCCGTTGGAAAGTCTTCTGGACAGTTACCTTCCCGCTTTTGATTCCTGGATTCGGAAATGCCTTCTTGGTCTCCTTCATCGAATCCATCGCCGACTTCGCCAACCCGTTCATCATCGGCGGTTCCGTCGATACCATGGCTACAACCATCTACACTTCCTATATGGGAAGCAATGGTAACGATGGTCCAAACAGAGCAGCCGCCATGGCTATCATCCTTCTTTGCATCTCCATGGCCTTCTACTTCGTTCAGAAGTACGTGCTGGAAAGAAAGACTTATTCTACTTTGACCGGAAAAGCAACCAGAGCCAGAATCCTCATTGAGGACAAGGCCGTTGTCATTCCGTTAGGTATCATCTGCGCTCTCGCCTCCATTTTTGTCATTTCCTTATACATCCTTGTCTTCATCTGCTCCTTCTGGAGAAACCTCGATGTCAACAACCTGGTATGGACTACCGCAAACTGGACCGAAATCGGAAAGAAGATCTTCACTTCTTCTTCCTCTTCCCTCTGGAATACGGTATGGACATCTCTCGTTGCCGCTGTCATCACCGCTGCCATTTCCATGCTTGTCGCCTTCTTGGTCGTCAAGAAAAAATTCATTGGAAAAGGAGTCATGGAATTCGTTTCCATGCTCGCCATGGCCGTTCCTGGTACCGTTCTCGGTATCGGTTATGTCACCGGCTTTGTCCAGGGCTTCTTTGATACTGGCTTCCTCAAGTTCATCTACGGAACCATGGCCATCATCATTATCATCTTCATCGTCCGTTCCCTTCCTATCGGTATCCGTTCCGGTGTCACCGCTTTGAAGCAGATCGATAAATCCATCGAGGAATCCGCTTCCGACATGGGTGCAGGAACCGGTAAAGTCTTTACCTCCGTCACGGTCCCTTTGATCAAGGATTCTCTCTTCTCCTCCCTCGTCACTTCCTTTGTCCGTTCCATGACAGCACTTTCCGCCATCATCGTCGTCTCTTCCCCGAAGACACTTCTCATCACTTATGAGATGAACGAACTCGGTGACAAAGGTGCCTATGAGCAGGCTGCCGTCTATGCGACAATCCTTATCGTCATCGCCGGCTTCGCCGTCGGTATGATGGAACTCATCATCCACTTCTTCGGCACAAGCCATGTCAGAAAACCGAAGGCGGAACGCAAAAAGAAAGGAGAACAATTATGAGTTTTGTAAAACATAATAGTGCGCTTGTCTATTCCCAGGAAAAAAACTCTGTCGCCGTCAGACTCGAGCATGTTTCCAAAATCTATGAAGATCCGAAGACACATCGTCATTTCTATGCCGTCAAGGATTCCAATATCGTCATCCAACCGGGTGAATTCGTCACTCTGTTAGGCCCTTCCGGCTGCGGAAAGACCACAACCCTCCGTATGATCGCAGGTTTCGAATCCCCGGACGAAGGTCAGATCTATATCGGTGACACACCGGTCAATGCGCTGACTCCGAACCAGAGAGATACCGCCATGGTTTTCCAGTCCTATGCTCTTTTCCCGCATTACAATGTCTTCGACAATGTCGCCTATGGTCTCAAACTGAGAAAGGTCGCTGAACCGAAGCTCGATGAAAACGGAAAACCGGTCATGGAAATTGACCAGTCCAAGGTAGATGCCCTGACAAAGTCCATCGCCAAACTTGAAAAAGAGAGAAAGAAACTCGAGAAGAAGAACGATACGGATGGAATTGCAAAAATCAATAATGAAATCCAGGTTGAATCCGGACTTCTCGAAAATGCAAAGAACACGCCGGTTCCCGCCTTCAATCTCCGCAACTTCACCGCTGAGGAAATCAAGGAAAAGGTCATGGCCATGCTCGACCTCGTCGAACTGTCTGGCATGGAAACCCGTATGACCAACCAGCTCTCCGGCGGTCAGCAACAGCGTGTCGCCCTCGCAAGAGCACTCGTCCTCAATCCTTCCGTCCTTCTCTTCGATGAACCGCTCTCCAACCTCGATGCCAAGCTCCGTGTCTCCATGAGAACGGAAATCAGAAAGATTCAGCAGAAAGTCGGTATCACCGCCATCTACGTCACCCACGATCAGAGTGAAGCCATGGCTCTCTCCGACCGTATCATCATCATGAACAAGGGATTCATCTCCCAGGTCGGTTCTCCGAAGGAAGTCTACTACACTCCTGAGAACGAATTCGTTGCCGACTTCATCGGTGAAGTCAATTTCATCGAAGGAACCGTCACCGAAGCAAAGGATGACAGCATGGTCGTCATGACCGGCAATCACACCATCCACACCACCAATCCGTTCCACTTCGAACAGGGCAATGAAATCCGTCTTGTCCTCCGTCCGGAAGCCGTCCATCTCGAAGAGACCGGCGACATCAAAGTCAAGGTCATCCTTTCCACCTTCATGGGAAGCTATCAGCTCTATCATGTCATGCTCAATGACACCCTAATCAAGGTCACCGAGTACAACCCACGCGGAAGAAAAATCTTTGAAGTCGGAGAAGAGGCTTACCTCTCCTTCGAAGACAAAGATGTCCATTCGCTTCCGAAACACGAAGCCTTCAAACCCGAGACGCTTTACATCGACTGAAACAATGCTGTGGTAGAATATCTCTGCCACAGCACTTTTATGAAAAAAGAGGTTTTCTATGGAACTTGTAAAACTGAAACCGGCGACAAAAGACTATCTTTGGGCCGGAAGCAAACTGAAGAAATACGGAAAAGAAGCCCCCTATGACAACATTGCCGAATGCTGGGAACTCTCCTTCCACAAGGACGGACCATGCCTTGTCGACTCCGGAAAGGGCAAAGGACAGAAGCTCTGTGATGTTGCGGCCGAAAGAGACCTCGGAAGCGATGTTGCCTCCTTCCCCTTCTTCCCGGTTCTGATCAAACTGATCGACTCCGGAGACAATCTTTCTGTCCAAGTTCACCCCAATGATGCCTATGCACTGAAGAATGAAAATAGCTTCGGTAAGACGGAGATGTGGTATGTTCTAGAGGCGGAGAAAGGAAGTGGACTCTACGTCGGCCTGAAAGAAGATTCCAGCAGAGCGGAAATCGAAGAGGCACTAAAGAATGGAACCATTCTCGAAAAGCTCAACTTCTTTCCAGTGAAACCCGGTGAGACCTATTTCATCGAAAGTGGAACCATTCACGCCATCGGAAAAGGGGTCACCGTCATTGAGATTCAGCAGAATTCCAATCTCACCTACCGTCTTTATGACTACAATCGTATCGGAAAAGACGGGAAGCCGAGAGAACTCCATATAGAAAAGGCACTCAATGTCATCAATTATCGTCGTTATGAGCCTGTCCATTTCAAAGGGGATATCATCGGTACCTCCAAATACTTCACAAGCCGAAAGAGAACCGTGAGAGAGAAAGAGACACTTACCGCTCCCGATACGACATTCTATTCCTTGACGTTCCTTGACGGAGAGGGAACAATCAACGATATTCCCTACCATAAGTTCGATACCTTCTTCCTTCCTGCAACCAAGTCAGCCACCATCAGAGGAACCGGAAATTATATCCTCACGGATATCGAACATCACTACTAGATGTCCTTATCGGAAAATACTTTCATAAGCATGGTTTTTCCTTTATAATGTAGATATGTTTTTTTCAGAATAGAGGACACAAAAAAATGAATCATGAAGAATATGGCATGGCCGAAAAGAAAAAGGATTCCATTCTCATCCTTCTTCTCTTCCTCATCGGATGGCTCGGTCTCGAGAAGTTCTACGCTGCGAAATCCTTCAAAGGCGGATGGAAGTTCGCTCTTGTGAAGTTCGCCTACTGTCTGATCGGTCTCGGTCTCATCTGGAATATCTTCGATATTGTCAAAGCATTCCAGGGAAAATACGAAATTGATTTCAGAGAATACTTCCGTTGATAATGACCGCTGTCGTAATACAGCGGTTTTTTACTGATTATCATCTGATTTTTATTTGCCAACCCTGCTTATATAAAGAAGATTGCTAAATTATCACTGTAAATCATCCTTCTTATTTTTTACATTTCTGACAATCTGTCATGGCAAATCGATGAAAATGTAAAATCAGAAAAAAGCATGCATGAGCATAGTATTTTGTCATTTGCTTTTTCTATGCTAGAATGATGCCAGGAGGTAAATAACCTATGGAAATTAGATTCTACAAAAACAAAACCACAAACGAAATCTCTCTGTCGCTGAAGGAAATCGACGACAATAATCTTACCCTTCTTGTTCCGAACACGACGGACGCCGCTTTGGAAAAGCACGTTCCGGAAGTCACCATCGAGGACAATAAGGTCCATGTCGTCGTCGGAAGTGTCATCCATCCGATGACAGATGCCCATCACATCGCCTTTATCACGCTCGTCACCAATCACAAAGCTGAGATGAAGAAGCTCAATCCGACCGGAGAACCGAAAGCGGACTTCACCCTCACGGAAGGAGAAAAGGTCCTCGCTGTCTACGAATATTGCAATCTTCACGGCCTCTGGGTCAAACAGTTCTGATATTCAAAGAGCCGGTTTCTTCTACGGAGACCGGCTTTTTTCTATTGCTTTTTCTCAAACAGGAACTGATCCATGTCGACGATTTCAAGCACTGCATTCTCTTCCTCGGATAAGAACCGGGCGAGTTCCATGGCGAAGTGGACGTCATAGGCCTGGGTGAGGAGGCAATCCGGAAGGATTGCCCGGTCCATCGATTCCGTATGATAGAGAAGTGGATAGCGGTCATCTTCGTAAAGCGGATAGTGTTCCACAAGCATGGATTTCGTCTCTTCTCCGAGTGAGGAGAAATCAAACACTTTCTGATAAAGAACTTCCCGATTCATCAGAGTCTGATGATATCCCTGGGTTCTCTCATCAAAGAGAAGGCGGTCATTAAGAAGAAGAACATCTTTTCCTAACGAGAATCCGAACAGAAGCTGTTCGTTCGTGAGCAGTCCGGTATCGAGAAGGATGACATGGTCATAGCTTTCCGGTTTCCGATATTCCATCTTGGAAATTGAGGAGAGATGAATCATATCTTCCTGTCCTCCGTTTTCGAAGAGTTTCTCTTTCCGATTCAGGATACGGATTTCTTTAGAGGTTTCCAAAGAAGAGAGATAATCTTTCCTCGCCTTTTCGTAGCCGGCTTCATAAGGGAGGAAGGCTTTCTGGTATTTCTGATAGAGGTCCGTAAGCAGACTGAGCCGGTAGCTGTCCGGGAAATCGGCGAGAATTCTGTTCTCCTTACCGAAACGTTCGATGGAATCCTGTAACAGTGGGGAGCATTCGGATAAGGCGTGGACGAAATCGGCATATTCCCGGAAACTTTCATAATCGAGGTTCTGGAGTCTTCTGATTTCCGCAATCAGTTCCTCGAAAGAGAACCGGTATTCTTTTCTGTTGGCAAAGGTGAAATAGGATAGAAGCTGATTGAGATTGTCAGTAGCTTCGTGATAGACATTCAGAAGCTCCCGGAACTGACGCTGGGATTCCAGGCGGAAATCCTTGTCCTTCAGATAACGTTTGATAAAGGGGTGTTCGAGATTGAACAAGGGGTTGATAAGAGAATATTCCTGGAACTTCCGAATATAACGGATATTGCTCTCGATTTCCATGACCCCGTTCATGGTCTTGATGTTGTCTCCGTAGATTTCCTCATAGGCGGGAAGTACAGCTTCAAGTTCTTTCTTGCTGAAAAGGTAGGAGCGGAGAATCCGGATGACGGTCGGTAAATCCGTCCCTTTTTTATGGATCAGATAAGAGGAGAGCCTCCGTTTGGCTTTTCTTTTTTCAAAGAAGGAACCGGATTCATAGGAATCGAGGAGACGATTGATGTCTTCATCAAATATTTCTTCCCTCAGGAAATTCAGTACGAGAAGACGGGAAGAGGAGAGTGCCTGATAGCGGAGCTTCAGCTGAGTCAGGGAGAGATTTTTCTCCCCTTTCTGGTTGAGACGGAAATACTTCTTTGGAAATCCGTTGTATTCGCTGAGAATCTGGAAGGATTTCTTTACCCGTTCAAAATCACTGAGACTGTTCACAGTGACGTCATAGTTGATGAACATCGGATTCTTGGTCACTTCATTCTTCAGCTGACTGACCGAGGCAAGAATGCGGACATAGAGAAGCTGAAGTTTATCGTAGTTTTCTCTCTTGGAAGAGAGGGAAAGTCCGTAATAGGGATGTTTCTGAAGGGTGGAAGATAAAATCTCCGGATAGGAAGAGAAAGAGGATAAAAATGCATCATCTTTCCGATACTGTTCTTCCGTATAATCCCTTAAGACAAGAGGAAGGATCGGTCTGTTCCTGATTCTGGCTAGATATTCTATGTTTTCGGGATTGAGGTATTTCTCAAAGAAAGAAAAACACGATTCCTTCTTCATCCGGAAAGAGAGATAACGTTCTTCTGTCTGATGGAATGACATCAGGCGACGGCTCTCATCTTCTTTGAGCGCTTCCTGATATCCGGAGAGTCCGTTCTTCTCAAAGAGCTCTCTCACCCCATGATACTCGGAATCCGGAGAAAGGACGAGAACCGACTCTTTGTTTTCGATAAAATAGTCCAGGAAACGAAACAGTGTATCCGTGATGATTTCCTTGCCCTGATAGGAAACTTTGGAACTATGGTAATGCCTGAGCCGTTTCAAGGCATGATCGATACGATAAAAACATCCGAAACTGTCTTTCCCGATTTCCTTCTCGAATACCTCATCATTCAGTTCCTGAAAAAGTCCTTTGTATTTATCCGGGACGTTGTGGCTCTTTCTGTATTCCGATAAAAACGGATAGGAAGAGACGAGAACAGTCAGATTCTGGTCAAAATAATGGACGCCGTAGAGAAGAGAATAACTGTCGATGAGTTTCCTTTGTTCCAACTCTTCGGATAATGTTCTGATCCATTCCCGAACATCCGAAAAAGAGATATCTTCTTCCATCGTGATATTATTTTCTTCGCAGATTTCAAGGATGACAGGAGAAAGAAGCGGCTTCTTTTCAGTAAGAAAAACCTTCCCCTCCTTCTTTTCCATAGAAAAGAACAGAATCGGATAAATCCGGTTCTCTATATTGTCCCTAAGAAACACAAAGGAAACAAACGGATGATAGGATAGATTCATCTTCCCCTCATCAAAAAATGAATGCTCCAAAGAAAAAGCACCGGCATGATCATCCAGAAAGGACAGTTTTTCCCTTATCGCCTGATAAGAGGAAAGACAGTCGAGATGAGTGGAAAGCTGTTTGTTTTCTTCCATATGGAAATATTATACAAAACAAAAGAGGGCTGACAAACAGCCCTCTATAGTTCCTTGGTGATAGATTACTTGTTTTCGGAAGCGGCAAGTTTCTTTCTGAACTTGGCAACACGGCCGGTATCAGCGGCGAACGTGAGCTTGCCAGTGTAGAAAGAATGGCACTTGGCACAAGTATCGACTCTGATTTCAGGCTGAGTAGAACCCGTCTCGAAAGTGTTTCCGCAGGTTAAGCAAACGACTTTAGCACGATAGTATTTCGGATGAATGTCCTTTTTCATTGTTATTACCTCCCAATCCGGCTCAAACACGTGCTCAACGTGTCAAGCACTCAAAACTATATCACAAAAGTGCCTTTTTTACAAGAAAAAGCGAACATGTCAACGAGAAAGAAGTGCCCCGATTCAAAAGGAGTATCCGCCAGAAAGAAAATCGCTATATACTGCCAAGGAAATCAATCCAAATCGGATCAAGCCAATTATTACAAAGGCAGATAAGTTGTATGCCTGAATTATAGAAAGATTCTGCAATCAGAAATTTTTGAACTTTTCTCCGCACTTCTTACAGAATTCAGCATCTCTATCATTGACTGTATGGCACTTCGGACATTCTTTGGTCTGATCAAGAGTGGCAAGCGGCTTCTTCGTGACACGGTAAATGCACTGAACAAGAACAAGACCGAGAATAGAAAGAATCAATAAGGCTAATCCAATCAGTGCCCATATATTCAGAGTACCGCTCAGCTTCGCTTCCACAATGAGAAGAACCATTCCGCCGATACCAAGGATGACCATCAGATAGACCAAAATTCGATATGTAAGTTTTTTCATACCATTATTGTAACGAATTTCCAGAAAAAGAAAAGAGTCACCTTAAACTATACCCTGTAATTAGGACACGATAACAGGAAATAAAAAACGCCATCCAGTGAACTAACTATGTAATAA
>CAKVBX010000005.1 GCA_934725685.1 uncultured Bacilli bacterium | reverse complement strand
TGTTATAAGGTCATGTAGGAATCGAAGAGATAATTGATGTCATCGAGGACTGCCCGCTCGGAGCGGTAATTGGTATTCATGGCGATGACGGACTGATTTGGTTTTCCGGAAGAATATTCCTCGATGCGGCGGTTGAAGAGAGCAACGTTGGAGTTGCGGAAACCGTAAATCGACTGTTTGGCGTCTCCGACGCAGAAGAGATGTGCTCTTCCGCCATCCTTCCTTTCCCTCATCAGACCGGCAATGAACGCCTCCTGAAGATCGTTGGTGTCCTGATATTCGTCAATCATCACAAAACGGAACTGTTCACGGATTTCTTCAGCGCAATCCTGATACTGGTCCTCTTCAAGCAAAGAGAGTGCCATATTGGAAATCGCAGCAAAGGGATAGGAATTCGTCCTCTTCTCGTAAGCTTCGATTTTCCCCCTCATCTCTTCTTCTAGTTCGAGAAGGAATAGGATGTCTTCTTTCTGGCGGAGCAATCGCTCATACCCTTCTTCTTCCGTCATCGCAAAGAGGGAAGGCAAAGGAAGATGGTATTTGAGATAGCTTTTCACTGGAGTAGAGACTGGCTTTTCCTCTTCTTCCCTCCCTTTCTTTTTGTTCTTCTTTTTGGCAAAATAAGGAGCAAACTGAGAAGGAAGAGCAGCAAAGAAGGTTAAATCCTGATTCCGGAGAGCCGTTTGGATATCCAAGGTGAGCTTTTCCATTCCTTCGTGTTTGAAAGACAAGTTCTCGATTCCCTGTTCAAAGAGCGCCTTGGTCTTCAGCATGTAAAAATCGCTCTGACAGGATGCCGGATCTTCAAGGTAGGCATCCTCGTGGGCATGGAGATATTCGGCATAGCGGAGCGATGCGCTCACATTTGTGCGGTGTTGTGCAAACGCCTCTTCCCTCAACTGATGATAGAAGGTCTTTGATAGATATCGCTCCTCATAATGTTCGATGAATTCCTTTCTTCTTTTCGGAAGCATAGAATCAAGATTTTTATAGAGGGAACGGACAACCTTCTCGGTATTCGAATCATCCTGAAGATTGTATTTTGAAAGGACTCTCGCCATCCGCTCTTTGTCGTTCTGATAATGTTCTTCGAAGACTTCCTCGAGGAATTCAGATTGCTTGCTTTCGAGAATGTCTTTCGGAAGGATATTGATGGGACTGGAAAGAGAAAGTCGGCCGGCATATTTCGTGACGAGATATAAGGCAAAGGAATCAAATGTCTGGACATGGCTGGATATCATCTCACTGGCATAGGGAGAGTTATTCTCCTTGAAGCGTTTCAGGATTCTCTCCTTCATCTCATGGGCGGCATTATCCGTAAACGTGAGAACGAGAAGCTGACTCGGCAGGATTTCGCCACGTTTCACCATCTCATAGATTTTCATGGAAAGCGTAAAAGTCTTTCCGGAGCCGGCCCCAGCTGAGATAACGACATCTTCCATGCTCGTTGCATCGATAGCACGCTGCTGTTCTTTATTCGGTCCGCTCATTCTGTTTCTCCTTTCAGGCGATAAGGTTCGTTATGCGCAAGTACGGCATTTCTGGTCGAGGCGACATCCTGTTTCCGGTGGAAACAAACGTCCTTATAATGGCAATATTTGCAGGCGTTGTCACCAGTGTTCTTCCCTTTGGGATTTTTCAGCATCGGAGCAATTGGGAATTCCGCCTGTTGGATTGCATTCACTGTCCTGATGCAGACATCAATGGAATCCTTGATCAGACTTTCGAGAGGAAAACAATATTTTTCCGGCTTTCTCGCCCCTGCCATGAGGTAATATTTCCCGTCCTTTTCCTCCATATTGAAGGAGAAGAAGGTAGGAGGATTTTCGCCACTTTTTCCTTTTCCCTTTCCTTTCTCTTTTTGATTCGGAACATAATCGAGATTGAGAGAACGAATGTATTCCTCATCGTTCTTCACCAGTCCCCCTTTCGCCGTCAGAGTCTTAGTGAGGGCTTCCTCAGTCATGACGTAGTTTTTTATAAAGCCTTCTGCAAAGCTTGTTGGGTAGATGTGCTGGATGGCAAAGCCACCGAAGGAAAAGTTATCGGAAGGCAATAATTCCGGATGTTCCTTCAGGGCATAGCAGTAGATCGGAAGCTGAATGCCTTTTCCTAGGAAACAAAAATACGGGCTGAATTCCTCCGCGCCGGTCTTATAATCGAGGATGGTGACATAGTTCGCTTTTCCTGTTGTAGTCGTCAAAAGTTTGTCGATGGTACCGACAAAGGGATATTCCTTTCCGTTTTCATCGTGAAGTGTGATTTCAAATTTCCGTTCATAGTCCTCATTATTCGGGTAGTGACCGATTTCTCTATTCTCGTTCATCAGCAAACGAAGAACAATCGTAAGCCATGGTTTTGCAATCGCAAGGTAGACTTCTTCTTTGGGGGTGAACGCCATCCCCACTTTCTCTACTTCCTTCCGATAGGTCTCCATCCCTTTTTCCCATGCCTTATCGAGTTCATATCCGGGGTGATAGAACTCCTCGAGCATGGAATGAACCATCGTTCCGAACCACCGTCGGTGATAATCGTCGATATCAAGCGGCAGGATTTCCTTCATGAGATAGGAAAACGGGCAGGCAACATAATTTTCGACCGCCGTTATGGAGTATTTACTTTTTTTCGGCCGATAATTGGAAATTCCGTTATACGAAGGATCGTACCAGTCAAGTTCCGGACTCTTGTTTTTCCTGAAGAGACGGTCGTTCTGATAGACCAAGTCGATTTTCCTTGCCGTGGATGTAAATGCACCGTCCTGACAGGAAAGATCGGACAGTCTCACTTTCTTTATATAATTTTTCCAGGAATAGTCATCGATGAACTGGGAATCGAAGAGATGGTCGTCGAGATGCTGCGTCACCCGAGAGAGAAGAACGATATGGTTATAGAAGAGATAATTGCTCTTGAAATGGGCCTCCGCTTCAGTCTGTTCATACGAAGTGGAAACGGAGATCGCCTTTCTCTCCTCATCGGATAGGGCTGTCTTGTTCTTGCTTTCCTCATAGAAAAGACCGAAATCGAAATCGAGAACATAGACAAGCTGATTCCTGTCAAAGACGAAGTCGGTCGTGAAGGTGATTCCGCCTCCCTCTTCAGAGAGCCATCTTGAAAGAGATGAGAGAATTTCGAGAAGATTGGAATAGGCAAAATCAAAATCCAATTCCGGCAGATGATATTTGTCGATAACCTCCATCAGAGTGGAGAGGCTCTTCTTCTCTTTGTCTTCTTCCGTGAGGACAAAGGATCGGTTCTGATAGATTTTGCGCACTGCTTCAAGCACATCGTCCCCGGAAAAATAGGGGACTTTCGAAGAGAATGCGACTGGAAGAGCAAAAATCTCGGAAAAATTTCCAAAGTAGAAACGCTCGGTGTCATCTTTGACAAGAACACGGATTTTGTTTTTTTCCTCCGGATGGTCAATCACCCGTCTTCTCAATCGTGAGAACACAGTGAAAAACTGTTCGAAGCGGTTCTGAAAATACTGAATCGGAACGGAAAGGGGAAGATTCTCGGCATCCGTCACCTTCTCCAAGCCGAGATCGTCAAAAGACAATTCCGTATAGGAGATTCCATTTCTGGTAAGTATACCCCGGACTTCGGTATTGTGTGGAAGTTCAAGGAGATAGACCTTCCTGTTCTGGAATTCGGCCATACCCAAGTCATCATAGAAAAAGAAGCGTTCCTTCAGTTCTACATATAGAGAGGACAGGAAGGCATTCTTACTATAATCACCCACCCGAAGCAGGCGGAGATATTCCTTGGACGTCGTGTAGTCGAAATGCTTGTGCTGTATGAGATAGGGAATCGGGTCTGTAGTACAGGTAAATGACAGCAAATCAAAGACTTCTTCTTTATCCATCAGTCGGAAACCGGTTTCACCAATTGTGTTTTTCCACTGATAAATCATCGGGAAATATTCATGCCTGGTAATAATAATTGCACCATTTATGTCGGAAATGTTGAAATTTTTCATCCTTCTATTCCTCCACTTCTGTTCTATATATATTTATTATATATATAGAACGAAAATTAATGTACTAGAATTACTAAGAAAATAATGAAAATAAACGATTCCTTCTATGAAAATGAAAATAACCCTTTCATTTTCGCTTTTCGTTTTCTGGCATAAACCATTATGATGGTGCCATCAATTCAAAAAAGAAAGGAGAATACCTTCTATGAAAAAGAAAGTAATCACCACACTCTTAACACTGCTCCTTCTTACAGGATGCAGCGGAGGCAAAGACGATTCCGCTACGGGAAAGAGTTCGGAAAGTGAGAACACAACTGGAAATGTCACCGATGGTTCCTATTCCAACTCGGTGGACACGTTCCAGGAGGAGACATTATCCTTCGAGGATGATTTATCCTCCCAGGAAAAGGAGACCTTCCCTGATGCCACGGTCAAAGACATTTCCTCCCTCAGCGATGACCTTACCCTGACAGAAGGGGGCACTTATCTTCTTACCGGAGATAATTCGGACCTTACTGTCACGGTCAATTCCACGGAATCCGTCACCCTGATTCTTTCCGGTGCCAACATTGCTTCCAATCATGGACCTGCCCTATCCGTCAAGAATGCGAATTCCTTCACGCTTCACATTGCATCCGGAACAGAGAATACGCTCCAAGACAGTGAGAAAAACACAGAAGAAGCCGCAATTTTAGTCAAGAAGGTCCCGCTTTCCATGGAAGGACAGGGATTTCTCCGTATCAAAGGGAAAGGTCTCTCCACAGATGATGTCGATTCCGGTGTCGCACTTCAGGCCGCTAAGGGAATCCAAATCAAAGAGACACACCTGATTGTATCGGAGAGCAATTCCCATGCAATCAATACAAAAGCCGGACTTAGTGTCGAAGGAGCCAAGCTATCCCTCGTCTCTGAAAAAGACGGCATTCACTCGAAAGAGGGAGGCGTCACCCTAAAGGATGCCACCCTGATTTCCGACACAAAAGGTGATGCCATCGATGTTCTCACCGCCATAGAGATTGACAATGTCATAGCGAACGTGAAAACTACCGGTGCTTATACACAATATGACAAAACACTCGACACAGACGGAAGTCTCTATGAGGACAGCAAATACATTCTCAAGAATGGTGAATACGTAAAAATCGGAACCGATGAGATGGGGCGATATAGCACACGATATTATCTCACCCAGAAATGCAAAGGTTTCAAGACCGATGGTTCCCTCCTCATCAAAGGCGGAGACTTCTACTTCGATACCGATGACGACTCGTTATCGGGAGACGAAAGCGTCACGTTACTCGACGGAGATTTCGTATTCTCCTGCAAGGATCAGGCCATCAATTCCGACGGAAAAGTTCTTTTAGGAAGTGAGACCACAACGCAGAAGAATGAAGATTTCCGGATCAAGATTTTCGCTTCCTATGAAGGTATCCAGGGAGAGAGCATCGACTTCTATGATGGTCATACCTATATCGTCAGTTCGGATGACGGCATCAACGCGACCACAGACACGGAGTCATCTCCTTCCATGAACTTCCATGAATTTGCAACCGTCTATGTCAATGCAGAAGGGGACGGAATCGATTCTAACGGAACCATCACGATGGACGGCGGAGAGCTTTTTGTCTTCGGCCCTTCCAACGGCGGAAATGGTGCTTTAGACTTCGACGACACGTTCACGCACACCGGTGGGCTCATCTTCGCCATGGCAGTCGCTGGCATGAACGAAGTGCCAGACACAACGTCGGTCAATGCGGCAATTGCAACTATCGGTTCCTATCAGCAAGGGGATGCCGTTTCCCTCTTTGTCGGAAGCATGGAGTACAGTGCAATCTTACCCAAACAGATGAATAATCTTCAGGTTATTCTCTCTACTCCAGACTTGGAGACCGGAAAGACTCTAACCATAAAGAAGGGAATCGAAAAACAGGGCAATTACATCAACAACTTCTATACAGGTTCCGTTCTAGGAACCGGAGGGGAGGACGTCACCACACTCGACATCGTCAAAGGATTAACCGGTGAGACCGGAGGTAACGGACAACGGCCAGGAGGACCGGGTGGCGGTCCTGGAGGGCGATAATATCGATGTAACAACAAAAAAAGGTCGGGGACTTTCCCGGCCTTTTGTCTATCAGAAGGAAACCATGACACAGCCTTCTAAAGCGTAATAAGAATTCACGAGGCGATTCTCACGGATGATGATTTCCTTGAAATGATACTTTTCTTCAATCAGCTTCTTGACATTAAGGGCACTCGTCAAGTTGAGTGTATGCGAGATGACGCAGATGCGGTCTTGGGTATTCGCACAGAACTTTTCAATGTTCACGATGAGACGCTTTACAGTTCCCTCGATGGTGCGGACCTTTTCCTGGATACGGATTTCCCCGCCCTTGGCAATACCAAGCGGCTTGATTTTGAGAATCGAGGCGATGGAAGCGACGAGCTTGGATACTCTTCCGGTACGGATCAAAGAATCAAACTTGTTGATGATGAAGAGAATGTTAACTTCAGAACGATAGGCTTCCACCTCTCTGCAGATTTCATCGAAATCTTTTCCGCCATGGATGAGGTCAATGGCTTTTCTCGCGAGAAGCTCAATGACCCCGCAGTCAGACATGGAATCGAGGACAAAGCAGGAATCCGGATTCTCCAGCATGGATTTTGCAAGGCAGGCGGAATTGTAGGATCCGGAAACCTTCTGGGAGATGGTGATAACGATATAGCGGTCAGCGCCGGTCATCTCATCGAGAAAGGCCTTCGGACTCGGGCATCCGGTCGAGGATTCGATTTTCTTTTCCGCGGAAATGAGCTTCATGATATCTTCGACTTTCTCGCTTCCGTCATCGACATAGTCTTTTCCGTTGATGCGAAGCGAAAGCGGAACGACAGAAACCGGAACGTCCTCCGAGAGCACATCCTGGTTGGTGAGATTGCTCATCGAGTCGACAATGATTTTATACTTCATGTTCAATACCTCCAAAGTATAGAGGCGTGTAAAAAATAGGTTTCAAAACAGAATAGCACGCACACTAAAGTTATTATACCACATGTGCAAGATTTACTTAAGGAAATTAAGCATTTTGCGCAAAATCTGCCGTGAATTTTGAATTCACGGCAGAAAACATGGCTATTTCAATGTTTTTCCGACCCGGAAGGCGTCAGCAACCTTTTCTTCCACGAGCCGATAGGAATGATCGATGGGAAAGTAAGAGACAAAGCGGCAGCGCTTCGCGTCAATGGCACCGTTCTCATTCCGAATAGAATCATCAACGGATAGAGAAACGATTTTTCCGTAGACGGCGAAGTCACCGTTTGTCTCATCGACCCGCACGACCTCACAGACCATCGAGAGAGGATATTCATCGATGACCGGTGCATGGAGGATTCCGGCATCATGGCTGTGAAGTCCGGACTTTGCAAACTTGTCTTTCACCTCATTTCCGCTTACGAGACCGAAGTAATCGGCTTCCCTGATGTGTTCTATCGTCGCTGGGGCAACCGTAAAGCATTTTTCTCTCAGGATATTCTCAGAGGTCTTATGGTCCCGTGTAAGTTCAAGAAGAATGACATCCGTATCTTCCAAGGTTCCCCAGGCTGCATTCATCGTATCGACACTGCCGTCCTCGTTGTAGGTCGAAATCAGAAGGACCGGCATGGGGAAAAGCCCCTGTTTCTTATCGATAAGCTGGTGCATAACGAGTCCCCTTTCAATCCGCGAGGGTTCCGAAAGGATCCCAGGGTGCCAAAGTGACAGCCTCTTTCCTCAGGGCATCCTTCTCTTCCTCGTTCAGATATTTCTCTTTGATGGCGGCCTGATAGACGAAATGACGGAAGAAGGATTCCGACATGATATAGTATCCTTGGTTTCCGTTTTCCGCTCCCCAGGAATTCTCAATCTTCCAGCGGATTGGCTTGCCTTCGTAGAGATCGACACCAGTCAGGACCATGGCATGATTCATCATGGAGTTGGAGAAGTCGAGCATGTCGGCCTTGTCGAAGGCAAGATCGAAGCCGAAAGGTGTCTCATAGTCAAAGGAATCTTCATCCCAGACGCCCTTGTCGCGTTCGCCGTAATAGGAGACATCGCTGCCGAACCAGACGATTTCGCCGGCCTCGAGTTGGGCGATGATGAGTTCCTCCAGACGTTCGAAGGGAAGATTCAGATGGGTGATTTCCTTTCCGTCCAAGACATTGCCGACAAGTTCGACATGATAGGTCTGATTGAATTCCTTATCGTCAGTCGGAGCATTGATCAGAGAGACATACTCATCGATTTCGTCGCCGACATATTCGTCGAAGAAGGACTTCGGTGTCATTCCTTTGAGAAGATGATATTGTCCGTCTTTGTCCTTATATTCGAAGTCGAAGGTTTCCGGTGGCACACCGAAGCAGGAGGTGAAAAGGGCATAGATTTTCTCCATATATTCGCTCTTGAGCGCATGGAGGGCATCGATGCCTTCGTCTTTTCTCTTGTAGACTTCGGCAGCGAACTTGCGGAGAGCCGCATTCGCTAAGGAAGAAGAAAATCTTGTCTCTTCGCTCTGTGCCGTCTCCGGGAAGACGGCTTTGGGGACAATGCCGTATTTCTTCACAAGGTTGACGTACATCTGCCACTGCCCGCCGTCGCTGACACCGGATGCAAGAAGGAAATCCATTCTTCTGGAATGCTTCTCTTCGCCTTTGAGAATGAGGCGGAGCACATTTTCCATATAGTAATTGTACTTTTCAAGCTTGTCATAGTAGGAAATGAAGTTCTGGGAGATTTCGAACTGGTCCGCAATGTTCAGTTTTCTGGCGATGATTTCACGGAGCACGGTGGAAGCGGAGAAAATCCAACAGCGTCCAGAGCGCTTCTGATTGGAGACCGGCAGGGTCTTGATGTCCACGCTGAACGTGAAATTGCTGTTTTCAGGCACATCCTTGGAAGCGACGACTTTGTCCATACCGACCGAGGAGAGGGCATGGCGGAGGACCGTCTGTTTGCTGTCCTTAAGATAGTTCTCTCTCACTTTGCTGAGTTCCTCTTTTCTAATGTATTCTTTCATGGTTTTCTCCTTTCAAAAGCACTATAAAGTTAGTATACACTAATTTTCTGGATTGTCTACTCCACAGAGGAGAGATTCTCCACAAGATAGGTGGGCCGTTCTACTCCCGTTGCTTGGAGCACTTCCGCTTTCTTCACCTCTCCGGTAAGAACACAGACTGTCGTGACGCCGGCATTGTTACCGCTTGCGATATCAGTGTAGAGACGGTCTCCGATGACAAGGGCATCCTCTTTCCGATAGCCGTTCTTTCTTAAGGCGATTTCCACCATGGTCTTCTCAGGCTTTCCGATGAAATAGGGTTTTCTTCCTGTCGCTTTCTCCAGTCCGAAGCACATTGAGCCGCAATCGGGAACATAACCCCATTCCGTCGGGCAGACCCAATCGGGATTTGTGGCAAAATAGGGAATGTTAGGATGGAAGGTGAGCATTTTCGCAGTGGTCTCGAGTTTTTCCATGGTCAGCTCACTATCGAATCCCAAAAAGATTGCTTTTGCCTCGTCAGAGTAGGATTCCGTGACCGAGATACTGGCTTTTTTCAATCCGTCCACAAAAGAATGGGTTCCCTGAACATAGATCAACTGATGGGGAAACTGTTCTTTCAGGAGCAGTTCGGCGGCCTGAGCCGAGGTGAAAAAGTCCGCCTCTTTGGCATCCGCAATCCCGAGCCGCTTCAGTTTTTCCACATAGGAAGTGACGGACTTGGAGGAGTTGTTGGTGATGAAGAGGTATCTTCCGCCTTTCGCTTTGATTCTCCGTAAAAACGGAAGGGTTTCATCAAAGAGACGGTTTCCGAGATAAATGGTTCCATCCATATCGAGAAGATAAATCTTCTTGTTCTTTAAGGACGTAAGGTCTTTCCCAAAAATATCATTCATATCTACATCTTACCATTTGGAAAAGGGGAGAAAAAGAGAAAGAGAAGGAAACCATTGTGTCTCAAGAAAAGAAAGCGCATTCAAAGAGAAAATGTACAATATTTTCATTAAATGTAAAGAAAAATGAAATCCTATAGCTTTTCGATTTTTCAAGCGTTAAGATAAGACTAGTGAGGAAAACAAATATGGAAAACATCCCTGAAACCGAAGAAAAGCCGCTGAAGCTGAACTACAAGCGGGTCTTTCTGATCGGCTTCGCCTTTTTCGGCATTCTACTTCTCTGGCAAGTCTATGACTCCTGGTGTCCGACCTTCTTGAGCGAAATGTTCAAGAAAGCCCTCAACACCGACAACGAAAATGAAGTGCAGTATCTCGTCGGCATCATGATGGCGATTGACAATCTCGCCGCCCTCATCCTGCTTCCGATTTTCGGACATCTCTCCGACAAGACCCATACGAAAATCGGAAAACGTATGCCGTACATTCTTGTCGGAACCTTCGTCTGCGCTGTCGCCTTCCCCTTTGTCCCCGTCTTCTTCCACTACAATAATCTCGTCGGTATGCTCATTATGATGTTTATCGTCGTCGTCTTCGCCATGATGTACCGCAATCCCGCCGTCGCCCTCATGCCTGACATCACCCCGAAACCGCTCCGTTCCAAAGCCAACGGCATCATCAACATCATGGGATATATCGGCGGATTCTTCGCCACGGTCGTCGGAATGGTTTTCGTTCTCTCCAGTTATCTCAAGGACCCGGAAGAGAGCCGCAATATCTGGACCATTGAGGCACCGTTCCTCATTGCAAGTGTCCTCATGCTGATTTCGGCCCTCGTCCTCTTCTTCACCATCAAGGAAAACAAAATCGAAGAAGAGATGAAGGACGAGATGAAACGCGGAGAAGAAATGGCGGAAGTCGTCAACAAAGTCGAAGAGGACGGCCATATGAGCAAAGCCAACAAGATGATGCTCATCCTCATTCTCGCAGCGGAATTCTTCTGGTTCATGGCCGACAACGGCATCGGAACCTTCATGGGCAACTATACCATCTATTATCTTCAGGCTTCCACCCGCTCCAACTCCCTCAACATCATCATGGGCGGTATCGGCAGTGTCATCGGTTTCGCCTTGGGCGGAATCATCGCTTCGAAAATCGGCCGGAAATGGACCCTCGTCTCCGGTCTCTCCATTACCCTTCTCTCCTATGCAATCTGGATTGTTCTCACCTTCACGGTGCTCAAAGGAGCCGCCGGTGCCGGTGTCTTCCCCTGGCCGATCTATGTCATCTGGCTCGTCAAGGGCTTCGGTATGTCTTTAGTCCACGTCAACTCCTTCCCGATGGTCGTCGAACTCTGCCCCTCCAGCCGTATCGGCCGTTTCACCGGATACTATTACGCTTCCTCCATGGCCGCACAGACTATCACACCGGTTCTCTTAGGCCTCCTTTTGCTCAATCCTACCTTCAACTTCGGCTATCTCCCTGTCTATGCCGGCATCTGCCTCACCATCTCCCTTGCCATCTTCCTCTTCATTCCGAATGTGAAGACCAAGAAGACGAAAATTGCCAAAGGTCTCGAAGCCTTCGACCAGGAAGACTGATATAATAGATGGGAAAGCGACATCAATACCACAATGAAAAAAGAAAAGTATCTTCAGTCCGTCAATCCGATATTCAATCAGGGTATCTGCCATCGTGGCCTCCACAATGAGGAATTCACCGAAAACGGCATGAAAGCCTTCCTCAATGCAAAGGCACATCACATGGCAATCGAACTCGATGTCCATCTCACCAAAGACAACGATCTTATCGTCTGCCACGATTCCGACCTCATTCGGACCACTGGAAAGCCGGGTATCATCGAGGAAATGACCATAAAGGAAATCAAGGAGAACTATCGTCTCCGCGACGGAGAGGAACTCTCTACCCTGAAGGATGTCTTCACGGCCATCAACGAGGAGATTCCGATTGTCGTCGAGCTCAAGGTCTGGCAAAGAAACCAGAAGAAACTCGCCGCCCGTGTCAAAGAAGACCTCGGGATGATCAAGGATAAGAAAAACATCATCCTCATCTCCTTCGATCCGCGTGCCCTCACGCCTTTCAAGAACTCTGGTTTCATGCGGCAGCTTCTTTTAGTCGCTGGCGGAAAATACAAATGGATTCATGTCCTCCGCCACTTCTTCGAAGCCATCGACATCGATTATCACGCCCTCAATCAGAAAAAGATCATCCGCTATCAGAAAAAGCACTATGTCAATGTCTGGACGATGGAATCGAAGGAGGATTTCCTCCGCTATAAGGATCGCTTCGATACCGTGACTTTCCAACACATTGATCCGGAATTCATCAAAGAAGAGCTTTCCAAACGTTAATTGCCCACGAAAGGAGGATGGCTATGCAAGATAGAAACGAAGATCTCTATGAGACCAGAACGAATCTACTGAGCTGCGACAACATGGTGGATTATTTCTGGCGCAAATGCGACAGGAATTCCTACCCCTTCCGTCCCAACAACGCCGTCGATATCGTCACCAAGGAAATCGAGACAGACCGCCAATACGGAAAAGACATTTTTCTCGAATATGACATTTCCGAGAAGGATAGAAAGAACTCCGGCATCAAATCCGGAAACGAGTACAATTTCGACCGTGTCGGCTTCATCACCCTCGACTTAGCCAAGAATCCGCTCAGCAAAGGAGAACTGATCCTCATCTATAAACCGGACCGAAAATGGTATTCCCTCTTTCTTTACGAAACCCCAAGCGGAGAGAAGCCGCTTCTCACCCTCTTAATGAGGGTGAAACAGAAAGTTTCCCTCTTCGGTTCCTTCGAAAACGAGATGATCACCTTCTATTGATCAAATAAAAAGGTTCCTCACATTCCGTGGGAACCTTTTTCTGTCAATGAATCAGAGAAGTGTCGTAAGGTAGTTCTGAAGCTCTTGAGCTCCTCTCTCGTCAATCTTGAAGGCATAACGGAAGCCGTCGATGACTTTCATCTTTCTCGAGAGTGCGAAATCGGAGAGATTCTTCACCGCCTCACCGCTCCAGCCGAAGTCGCCAAAGGCGGAGAATTTCCGGTTCTGATAGAAGGTAACTGGTTTGGCGAGGAAGAGGTCGTAAAAATAGGAAATTGCATCATTGTTGACCGTCGGAGAACCGAAGAGAACAAGTTTGGAACCGGAGATGGATTTCAGGATTTCTTCCTTCTTTTTTGCATAATTGAGGGCATCGATAGCGTAGAAGTCCACATTCTTGCCGCTTCTTTCTAAACCATCACGTAGTATTCGGGCCATCTTCTCGGTATAGCCATAGCAGGTAGTATAGACCAGAGTCACATGATTCTCGTCATAGGAAGTCAGATACTTCTTCGCTTCCTCTTCGAAAGCATCGATGACCTTGGCGGCATTCTTGTCGATGACCGGGCCGTGTCCAACCAAAAGCATGGAAGGAGAAAGGGCGCGGACCCGCTTCACCGCTTCAAGGACATAGGAAGCATAAGGACCCATGATGCAGGCGAAATAATAATCGAAGGCAGCGCGGTATTCCTTTTCATCCTGCAACTTCGAATAGAGAATCTCATCGAACGCATAATGGGCGCCGAAAGCGTCACAGGTGACAATCGCCTTCTCTTCCACTATCTCCGTGAAGAGAACGTCGGGCCAGTGAAGATAAAGGCCGGAGAGAAAGCGGAGAGTGAACGAACCGACTTTCATCTCTTTTCCGGGCGTCACCACCTGGCTCCGGAAGGGAAAACGTAGAATGTTCTTCAGGTTGCTGATGCCGCTTGGAGAAGCAATGACAATGATTTCAGGATTAGCTTTCAGCAGTGCTTCGATGGCACCGGAATGATCGGGTTCGGTATGGGCGACGACAAGATAACGGATCTCCGAAGGCGGAACGATGGAAGCAATATTGGAAAGATATTCCTCCTCGAATCCGTGCTTGCTTCCCTCGAAGAGGACGGCGCCCGCTTCTGTCTTGAGAAGATAAGAATTATAGGAAGTCCCATATGTCAGGGGCATGATGCTGTCGAAAACCTTCAAATTGTGGTCGACAACACCGACATAGTAGAGATTTTTGCTTAACTGGATTGTTTTCATGGTGTTTTACCTCCCCTGTATTGTAGCAAAAACGGAAATCCACAGTTCAGGAAATGCTCTTGAAAAAAGGGACTGACCGCAGTCAGTCCCAAAGGAAACTCATTTTGAAGTGGATTCGCTCGTCTTATCAAACGGATTGATGTCATCGCCGAGCATGAAACGGATACCGGACATACCACGTTCACCGACACGGACGTGGAGTTCCCCCTTGGCAAGGCCGGGAAGCTGATCCATCGGATACGGGCACTCCGTGAAGCCGTTCTTCCGAAGCAAGGCTTCATACTCTGTCATATAGGCGAAGGACTTGTCATCCTTCTCTTCGCTCGCCGCATAGGTATCGTTATAGACTACGACATATTTGTAGTCTTCGTTGTAATCGACGCCCCAGTTGCCGGCCATTTCCTTGTTGTAGAGGTAAGGGACCGTCTTGATGGCATCGCCGAGAATCTTGACCATGGTCGGATAGACTTCGCCGGCACCATCCTGCCAGTTATCCGGAATGACATAGGACTTCAGCGTCGAGAAGTCGATTTCGGAAGGTTTCTTCGTCGCATAGAAATCGGAGAACTGTACTTTCTCTTTTCCTTTGAAAAGATCAAGCCCGTTGAACTCATATTCGAGGCTGACAGGGTGGAAGGAATTCGGATCGACCGTGAAACGGATGGAAGATTCGATCAGGTCGCCTTTGTTGTCTCCGCCGAGAATGTGGTCGGAGACATATTTGACATCCGAGTAGAGGGAATAGACTTCCAGTCCGTCCTTTGTCTCCGCTTTCGGGTTGAAGAGGCAGCCCTTCATATCGAAGCCGATCAGATCCTTGAGGGATTTGTCCGTGATGGAAACGGAGGTCGAGACCGTCGTATTGTCATCTCTCACCATGAAAGGGATGATTTCATTGCCGGATTTCTGATAGCCCCATTTCTTCGTAAGTACCTCCTGATAGGCACCCGGTGCCGGGTCGATATAGTCTTGCGTATAAAGGATGGTATCGATATCGCCGTCATCCTTGGAAGCGAAGACTGAGATGGAAAGCGGATAGGAGCTGGAATTTTCAATGGAGACCATCGCATTGAAGGAAGCGTTGAGATCGCTGTATTCAGGATAGAGCAGCATCTGTGCCATTTCCGCATTGGAATACTCCGAGGACTTGGTCTTAGGTTCCGTGAAGTCTAGGGTCCCCTTGAAGTCAACATCGAGTTCGAAGTACATGGACTGCGTATAGGAATCAAGCCTTGTCGTGGAAATCGCCTTTAAGGAGGAGATATTCCCACCATCGAGCGTCAGAGTCATGGAAAGCACTTCGCCGATGTCGATTTTGGTGAGGCGTGTCAGAAACGCTCTTCCGTCATAACCATAATAGGCATACGTGTTTTCGCCGGTCTTGCGGAAGGCTTCTCGTTCAATGGTATCCTTCGGCTGGATAACTTCCTCAGCGAAATCGACACCCGTATCGTCAGTATGGACCTTATTGTCATAGCCGACATATTTTTCCATGGCATGACCGTTGCTTCCCTTCACATAATAAGTGTTGGTACCACCTTCAAGGCCGGAGACAAAGCGACGGGAAAGCTGCTTGTCGCCTTCGGTCACAATGTCGTAGCCTTCATAGAGATAATCTTTCGTGTAATGCATCGTGTTCCTGGCAGAGAGGGAAACCTTTCCGTCGAGAACGGAAAGCGCAGTTTCCTTTAAGGCATCGCCAGGAAGCGAATAGGAAGCCTGGAAATCCTTGACCGGGGTCTCTTCGCTGTTCCCGATGAGGGAAATCGAACAGACACCGGCAGCATCGACTTTGGAGGCGCCGTCGGTTGTGGAGAAGTTCGGAGCGAAACGGAAGTTGATGAACTCATCGAATTCCTTGTTCACTTCCAGTTCGACGCCTTTGATTTCGCCGACGAGCGAGGTGATCCCGCGGAGATAACAAAGGGCGTTGATAAGATAGCTGTCCTCGGTATAGAAGGCTCTTGACTTCGCCTCGAAGATGCTCGCCGTCTTATCTTTGAGTGCATCCGAAAGAGGGTTCATTTCCCGAGTTGAACGGATGGCGACGCGCTGATTGGCGCCGTCATTATAGGCTAAGGCGTTTTCGACCTGGAAGCCGTCATCGCCTTTGGTGAAGTTATAAAGAAGGGAACTAGTAGGATCTTTATAGTCTTGCACACGGAGATAACCGCCTTCCGCATAGCCGAAATAGATATAGTCATCTGTATAGATATTGTCGTAAGAGACAATGCCATCCTCATCTTCCACCTTATAGGTGAACGTGAAGTTGTTCGTGTCCCCAGCCTGCTTAATCAGCCGATATAAATCATCCGCCGTATAATCGAAGGGACTCGGCTCTGTATCGGGTGTCGGATTGGTAGAACCGCTTGAAAACTTATCCGAATTATCGATGCTAGGTTCCGTCACGGTATTCTTGTCCGTGGCTTTCGTAGAATCATCACCGGATCCGGAACAGCCGGCCAAGACGAGAAGAAGGGAAAGAGAAATAAGACTTTTTCTGAATTTCATGAATTGATACCCCCATAAAAAACGTGATGATTTTACCAATTTTCATCACGTTTTGAAAGACTCGTTATGTTTTACTGCTGCACTAATTTTGAAGAGAAGACACGGATGACGACGCTGGAAAGGACGTTGCCGTTCCAGTTGATTTCGTTACCGATGGAAACTTTATAGTCACCTTTCTGATAGAGAGCATAGCCTTTGGCATCCTTCTCGGAAGTCAGCTGATAGCCGTTTTCCACAAGCAGCGCCTGGTAGTCAGCAATGTATTCTGTGACATAGGCGGCTTCGGAATCCTCAAGTCGGTTAGAACGGACAAGGGCATTGGAGAGATTTCCATCGCTGTCGCGTTCCATCTCGACCGAAGTGGAGAATCCACCTTTGAAATAGAGATAAGGTAGGGCATCATAGAAATTCCACGCCTTCATCTCCTTGGCCAGAGAGGCGCTTTCCTCTTCAAAGGACGTCGGATTGCTCGGGCGTTCGATCTTGGAAAAGTCGATGTCGATTGTGGAAGTGTTGAACTGAGCGAATGCAACATTGACGGAATAATCTGTTTCGCCGTCACTCATCACGGTACTGACTTGACTGACATGGCCTTTTCCGTCCAAGGTAAGGGTACCATCCTCCTCGAAATAGTGGAGAAGTGTCCAGGTCTGCGGGAGGTAGGAAGCATAGGTGATGAACTGACCGTTCTGTCCACGGGAGCGGAAGACATTTTCCGTCTCAGTCTGTTCGAAGATTTCGGGAGCAAAGTCGAAGGTGGGATAGCGGTTCACTTTCTTGCCGGAGCTGTCGGTGCCGTCGTAAATCGAATTGTGTTCCTTGGTCAGTGTCGTCGTTCCGGTCACATCATCGTGCTCATATTCATAATAGGTGCCGTCGTCATTCTTACGGACACCAGTGTGGGCGAGAATCTGCTTGCCGACCGTGCGGACAATGTCGATTCCTTCCGGAGTATAGGTATAGGTGTAGACTTCATCGGCAGAACCGTTTGTCTTTCTCGTAGCCACGGCAGTGTAATTGCGGAGATTCTTCATCGTGGCAAGGCTTTCCTTGATGGGGTCCTGATAGCTTTCATGCTGATAAGGAGGGAGATGTTCAATGGTGGCCGTTGCGAAGTCGGAAAGAACAGATGTGATCTTCAATCCATACTTTTCTCCGGTATCTTCCCGGTCGTTGGTGTTTCCAATCGTCGGATCCACCACGATGGTAAGAGTCTTGGCTTCCCCGTCTTCGACTGTGAAATAGATATCATCGGGAGAAATGGACTGCTGATAGAAATTGAGTGCGATCTGCTCCGCAACAGAATATCCGCCGATGAAATGATAAGTATGCCCATCATCGAAGGAGACAAACTTCGTATGATCGACTTCGGAAGTCTTCCCGAGGTAGTTAAAGTACGGAGTCCCTTCCCAGTACATGGCTTCGTCGTCATTGTATAGGCGTTCCTTTCTTACCGTGTTATGGAAATCGAGGTATTCCGTTGCAAGGAATCTTCCGTCTCTCACATACTTCTTATGATAGGTGTCTTTTCCGCTCTTGTCAGTCACCTTGATTTCATAGGCATCGGTGAGGTTGTCATTGAGTCCGTTGGACTGATCCTCGTTCTCTTCAAAAATGGTGACAATCCGATCGGTGTCGGAGATTTCCGAATGATATTCCTCCGTGTAGGTGATATATTCTTCCTGAGAGTCCATCTTCATGGAAGAAGAAACCGAGGCAAAAAGAGACTCGTCCATTTCAAGGAACTGGTCTGAGACACTGACTTCGAGTTCGCTATAGATCGTAGGGTCACTCTTCAGGGCCGCTTTGATGACGGCGGTTCCGTAATCGTTGGCAATCAGATTGACTTCCGGCATGATTCCCTGAATGGGTTCCGAGCCGATAGCGATGATGTCCTCATTCGAAGAGGTCCATTCGAGGTCTCCGGAAACACCGTAGAAATTGACGTAGACCGTACGGATAGCGTCCTTATACAAATCACCGAAGAGGAAGAGCTCGAGTCGGTCATCTTTGTGGAGTCCACTCTCCGTCGTATTGCCGCCGGTCTCGGTCCCGGTTTCCGGTGAATTCTCGGTTTCTTTTGTCGTGTCACTCGGTGTGCTTTCCTTTCCGCAGGCGGCAAGCGGAAGAGTGAGCGAAAGCAAAGCTAATGTGATGATTTTCGTTCTATGCATAGTGGGTTTCTCCTTTCCATTCTTTAATGTTTCCTTAAAAAGGTAGGAAGATAATAAGTGTTGTCAAACCATTTGTCAACCAATACTCAAGGGTACAGCAAAACGGTTATTCAATCCGCAGCAAGAAAAAGGAATCAAAAAAATGATACATTGAAGATGAGATAATAAAATCAATCGACTAAATTGGAAGAATGATTTATCCAACTTGAAAAATATTTGAGAATTGGAAAAAACAAGAAACACTTATGCCTCAATGCAGAAGCAGTTCTCGTTATTATAGTTTACAAACGAATAGTCACGCACTCCATAGGGCTTCATGGAATAGAGAAGACCTTTGTCGCTTTCCGTGCCGATCAGGTTATCCATGAAGCAGGTAGAAAACGCTTCCGTAACCTTATCGGCTTCCGGAAAACTGACGAATTTTCCGATGGTTGTGAACAGGCTTGCGGATTCCTCTACCGTGAGCGTGTTGAGAACAAGGCCTTCCGGTTTCACGGAATAGGAGAATGCTTCTTCTCCGTGGATGTTTTCAAAGGAGATGGTCAGATAAAAGAACTTGGGAACATAACGGCCAAACACCATCCCGGCAAGGCCGGTAAAGGCTTTTCTCAAGTCAGAGATATCGATCAGACACACAAAGGACAACACACTCGTCTTCTCATCTTCCACCTTGATGGAAAGGGAGCGGACAGAGAAGGAAAAGAGATAACCCCCGATATCGATTTTGGAATCCATCTCTGCCTTGACGGCTTCTTCAAGGAGACAGGCTAGTTCCCTATCTGTGAGATAGATATCGCTCCTTACACCATTCTGAATGGCATCGGGATGGAAGGAAAGTCCGTCCGATTCCTCCTTCAGAAATCCGTCATAGGAAAGAGAGAACTTCGTTTTCGTCGAAAGCAGGTCTTTCTCTGAATAGGGATTCTTCACGACCTCACTCTCTTCGACCGGCATCTGAAGTTTTTTCATCGTGGAAAAGGTCGAGAACGTATCGATGTCGTATTTCTTGTTCAGATACATGACGCCGCCGAAGAAGAGGCCGGCGATCAGGACAATCAGAACAATCAAGGTCAGAAGCAGTTTACGTACCAGTTTCATAATGGTCTCCTTTCTTTCGTCTATTCTATTTCTTTCCGTAGAGCAGATAAGATCCCCCTAAAGACAGGAAGAACGCTTCCGTTTCGCTCATGAAGAGACCTTTGGTCGTATCGACCAAATGGACTTCCTCAAAGCCCATCATCTTCAGACGCTGAAGGAAGAAGTCCATGTCGCCGAAGTGAATCCAGTCCATAATGTCATGGATGGCGAAGATTCCGCCTTTCTTCAATGTCCGCAAAGATTCTAAGATCAGCTGTTGACGGTCTGTCACAAAAATATTGCTGAAGCAGTAATTACTGAGGACCGCATCGAAATATCCGTCTGGGAAATCGAGTTTTCTCGCATCCCCGTAAAGAAAAAAAGCATTGCCCACATCTTCCGCCTTGGCGTTGTCATCGCAGAGTTTTCTTGTGATGTCGATATACTCGATACCCCACCGGTCGATGCCATAGACGGTTGCCTCCGGGTTCTTGTGAGCCAAGGCAATGGTGAGTGCGCCGGAACCACAACCGACATCGAGGATTTTTCCTTTCTTCCCTTTGCAGTATCCGCTGAGTCCTTCGATAATTTCTTTTGCCATCTGCCGATTTCCGTCATAGGAGAAGGCCTTATACCAATGTAGTCCGAGGAAGAAAAAGAACACGAGGACCAAACCGAAGAGGAAAAGAAGCAAAGAAAAGGTCACCCGCATCCAAAAGAAACGATGGCGGAAACAGAAAAACCATACCACTGCAGATAAAGTGAGCAGGGAGACTGCGACAATCGCGATAATGACGAGATAGCGCTTGGGCATCCAGTTCTTATAATCCGGTTTCTTCTTTTCGGTCATAAAATCACACCTCTTTATTGTACCGCAACAAGTACCCATCGGAATCATCGACAGATGTTTTTTCTTCCTTTCTGTTGTTTTGCGTAAAATAACGCTTTCTCACGGCAATGCTGCCCTTTGAGGACAGAAAGGGATATACTATATGGAGCTATGAATACAGAACAGCATCATCAATCCATCATCCCCTATCTGTTTACGGCCTGCATCATCTTTTTAGGCGGTTATACCGAACTTTATTCGATTAAGGCCAACGGGATTTTCTGTGCGATGCAGACAGGAAACCTCCTCAATCTCTTCATGCATCTCATCGATGAAGACTTCAATCAGGCACTTCTGTCCCTAATTGTCCTTCTTGTGTTTTTGGGCGGCTGTTTTCTCGCAGAAGTCTATCGGCTCCATTTCCCGGGAAGATACCGGAACTATTACAAAGCGTCAGTGCTTCTCTTCCAGATTGTCTTCATAATCCCCACTCTGTTCATTCCGACAAAGCTCTCTGGCTTCGTCAATGAGGGCGTCATCAATTTCTCAAATGTCTTGCAGGATTCCTTTCTCGCCCTCTACGGCTCCTTCCATTTCATCAGTTTTAGGGAAGAGGAAGGTCATTCCTTTACCCCGACGATGATGACCAACATGATGAAGAACATCACGGTCCATCTTGCCGCATGCACCAAGGAGAACAAAAAAGAGCATGCCGTCATGGCGTTACGGTATTTTTTACTCGTCCTCTCTTTCATCCTAGGGGCCGTCACTTTCTATCTTCTGTACCGTACGTTGAAAGCCAATGACATGATGCAATATGTCTCTTACCTTCCGGGACTTGTGATCATCGGGAACCTTCTTCTGGTTCCCTTTTCCATCTATTCGGACAGGAAAGAACAGAAAGAAAACCACTGATTGCTATGGAACAGACAAAAAAACAACGAATCAAGATATTTTTTCTTCATTTTCTTTTTCTCAATGTAATGGCCTTCACTGGGGCCTCCCTGATTTTTCTGTTCCAATATCTGATTGGGCTCATCAAGGAGACCGTCTTTTATAAAATCGAGGCGACCTGGTATAACTTCCTACTTTATGCGCTCTTCATCCTTCTCTGTTCTGGCCTGGAATTCGTTCTTTTACTGAGAAAGCAAAGACTCAGAAAGCTGCTCCACACACAGAAATTTCTTCTGAGGCATCCGCTTCTTTCCATCATCACCGACGTCATGGAGAGTATGTTCTGCTGTTTTCTCACCTTCCTTTTGGCCCTGCCGTTAGGCTCTGAGGGACCGAGTGTCTACATCGGCTTCATGGTGGAGAATTTCTTTGTGCACCTTCTCTTCAAAAAGAAGACAACACTCGAACATAACCATTATGGCTCCATGATGGGATACGGGCTCGCCTTCCTCAATCCCCTCGCTGGTCTCTGCTTCTATTTTGAAAAGAAGAACCGCCGCGGAACGACGAAGGAAATCTATTCCCAGGTCTTTTTGATGGTCGTTTCTTTCCTTTGGCTCCTACTCTGGCGCTATCTTTACGGCATCAAAGATTTCTACCTTTATGGTCTATATAACCGGCAAATATACTTTTTTTCTGCTCCCAAGCTTCACTATCTGCTTCTTCTCATTCCGCTTCTTACGATGACCGCTTCCTTCTTCTTCAAACGGTTCATCGTTCTTCTTTCTTACTTTGTCAAGGAGAACGAAACCCAGGAAGTCCTCTTCTCTCTCCTGATGGCAATGGTCTCCATCCTCTCCCTCAAGTTCACCGGAAACTACGATATGATGGGCTTTGCCGATGAGATTTTCCTCAGCAGTGAGGAAATCCTCCTACTTCCGGCCCTTGTCTTTTTCTTCATCCGCTTCTTCTGGACCATCATGAACAATGATGTCTATTACCTCGGTGGACACGTCATCCCGACTCTCGTCGTCGGAGGAAGCATCGGCATGGTCCTTGTCGCTCTCATCTCTCCCCATTATGCCCTCACGTATTCCGACCGTTGTGTCATTCTGATCGTCAGTGCCCTCTCCTTCTTCGCTTCGGTGACACTCAACTATGTGACGACACTCGCCCTGTCCTTCTCCTTCGGGCCAGGCTTCATCCTGATTCCGTATCTCATCCTTCCGCTCACCATGGTCTATTTAATTGCTACGTTCTTCCACCGTCCGTCTTTGCCGCAGTTACTGAAAAAGGTCAGCACGTACAACCACCGGGCCAACCGTGCCATGCTCTACCATAAAACCCTCACCTATAAATAAGGTTCTATACTAAATTCCGAAATATTCTTTCAGCCTTTCTTCCGCAAGTTTTTTATCGTTCTTTTTGCTTTTCGATTCAAAATTGAGATACCAGTAGTTAAGAAGCAGATAAACATGTCCACCCGTTTCCGGAGTGAGGAACTTCTTGGAAGGAACCAGTTTTTTGTACGGCTTCTCCACCTCCGTGAAATTACACTCCTCATCGATGAGTGAATAAATGATATGATGATCGAAAAGATTCTGTATCACCTGATAGGGGGTATAGATGCAGTTCGTTGGACGAATCTTATGAATCAGACATTTCTCCGGGGTGCGGAAATAACATTTTCGGCCCGATAGAAGGTTTTCCTTCACCCGGTTTCGTTCCATCTCATTCCTATCAAGGAAAGCCTTAATGATTTCCCATTCATCCTCTCTTACATCGATATCATTGTCGATGCAGCATTTCCCATGATTGGGGCAATGCCCACATCTCTTCCAAGAAGAATCACGCTCTTCCAGCTCGTCGATTTCCCGAAATAGTTCTTCCTTGATTTCTGCTAAAGTGTATGTTTCGTTCATGCCTTCATTGTACTCCCATGTATTGTTATGTGACATGATTTTCCTGAAAATAAGCTAAAAATATAGGCGAATTTCAGAAATGTCAGCAAACAGCTTTTTGACAAAACTTGATTTTTGTCAAAAAAATTAATTTTAATCTTCATGTAACCGCTCTATTTTTTCAATATTTCTAAAAGTCATGATTTTTCGGTATTTTTCAATCGTTTTTTAGAAAAATATCGGTTTGCAATTTGATTTTTGTGGTTACGGTCTATTCCATTTAATGGATAAATTTTTTAAAAGATGGTAAAACGACAATTTGATGAAACATTGTTCGGCAAGCATTTTAATTAGAGAAATCAGCTTAATCTCCGATATATTTTATTTTTCACATAAGAATGAAAATAGAAGAAATTCAATTCCATTAGTTGATATTTGATAGCCGGGATACTAAAATTGTAAGCGGTTAGAAAACATGAACAAAAAATTCAGATCCAGTGGGGTATCCCTTCCAATCTTCTCCTTGCCGAGTCCCTACGGAATCGGAGACATCGGAAAATCCGCGAAGAAATTCATCGATTTCCTTTCCGAATCCGGTTTCTCCTACTGGTCCATTCTGCCACTCGGGCCGACGTCCTTCGGTGATTCGCCGTTCCAGAGTCTTTCTAGCCGCGCCTTGAATCACTACTTCATCGACTTCGAGGATCTGATTGAAAAGGATCTGTTGAAGCGAAAAGATCTCTGTTCCATCGACTGGGGTGACGACCCCAGGAGAATCGATTACTCCAAGATCTATAGCAATCGAACCAGAGTCCTGAAAATCGCCTTCAAGAGATTCAAGAAGGGAAAAGGAGATTACCAGAGAGGTTACACTTCCTTCCAAAGAAAACATCAGTTCACCGATTACGCCTGTTTCCGTGTTCTGAAGGAACAGAACGGAGACAAAGCCTGGAACGAGTACAGCGAAGAGTTCCGAACCTATTCTCTGAAAATCTTTCAGACTCTGAAGAAGGACTATAAGGACGAAGTCGAATTCTATGAGTGGACGCAGTACATCTTCCTCCGTCAGTGGGAATCGTTGAAATCCTACGCCGAGGAAAAAGGAATCAAGATTATCGGTGTCATGCCGATGCATGTCAGCTTCGATTCCATCGATGTCTACAAACACCATAGGAACTTCCTACTCAACAGTTCTTCCCAGATGGATGTTGTCGCCGGTTACCCGCCGGATATCTTCTATGCGGAAGGTCAGGCCTGGGGAACTCCGGTTTACAACTTCGAGCAGATGAAGAAGAACAACTACCGCTTCCTGAAGGATCGTCTCAATTTCTGCTACGGACTCTATGATATCGTCTTCCTCGACCATTTCCGCGGTTATCTGGAGACCTATCAGATTCCGAATGGAAGAAAAGACGGCTTGGTCGGAGAGTTCGTGAAGTCGGAAGGGATGAATGTCGTCGATTCCTTCGTCGAAGACAAAAGCCGCATCGTCGCCGAGGACGTGGATTATTCCTCTAAGGAACTGAGGGATGTCTTAGAAGCGCTTCGGATCGATGACACCAGAGTCCTGGAGTTCGGTTATCCAAGGCCCAAGGAAAACTTCAACAAACCCAACAACTTTCCCTACACCTGCTATTCCTTCACTACGACACATGACTGTAAACCCTTAAGAGGTTACTTAGAGGACATGTCCCCAGAGGAAAGGAAAAACGTCGTAGAGGAAATCAACCGTTCCTGTCACCACTTCGGTGTTCAGGAAGTCGACGCAGAGGACATCCACGGACAAGTGGAGGCACTCCTGGAACTCAATCTTGCTTCCTTAAGCAACGTTGCCATCCAGGCGATGCCGGATCTTCTCTTCCAGGGCAATGAGGCCCGCATCAACACACCGGGAACCGTCGGTCAGAACTGGCGTTACCGTGTGACGGAGGAAGATCTCTCTCCTCTCAATGCCCAGCGACTCAGGGAACTGAACCGCCGCTTCGGCCGCTGTGACTGATTCTAAGAAGCAACCGCTTCTGGAATATTTGTTTCGTGATCCATTCAAATAGGGGGTAAAACATATTATGAAAAGATCAAAATTAGTTTCGCTTTTAGGAATTTCTCTCCTTCTTGTCGGCTGCGGAAACAGCACGGACACAGCCAAACCGACTGATGCTCCTGCCACTGAGGATGAAAAAGCTTCTTACGAAACCAACATCGTCATCGGTGCTTCTGCTACACAGAAGGCCTTCGTCAAGGAACAGGCCGAAAGCTGGCTTGCCAAGGAAGGCTACAAGAAAGTCACCGTCGAAATGTATGAAGTCGGCGAAGATAAGGCGACTGACATCACCGACTGGACTGCTGCCGGAGCTCCGGACATCTATGGTTATGCTTCCGATAAAACCGGTGACCTTTATAAGGTCGGTGCCCTTGCCGAAGTACCCAGCGCCTACGTTGCAAAGATGAATGAAGGCATGGGTACGGAAGCCACCAATGCCGCCATCCTCGGCGATTCCTACTATGGTTATCCTTATGCCGGTGACAACGGATACTTCCTCTACTACAACAAGGATGTCGTCTCCGCTGAACAGGCAAAGTCTGTCGAAGGCATTCTCGAAGCCTGTCAGGCCAAGGGACAGAAATTCGGTTATGCGCTCGATACCAATTCCACCTTCTTCTCCATCGGAACCTTCATGAGCTTCGGTGCAAGATACAACGTTTCTTTCAATGCTGACGGAACCTTCAAGTCCGCTTCCAGCGACTTCGATGGCGAAAAGGGCATCCTCGGTGCCAAGGCCGTCAACCAGCTCGCTCTGAACAAGAACGTCGACATCACCAACGACGGTGCCAGAAACAAAGCTCCGACCGCTGCCAACGGCTACGGCGCTGTTGTCGAAGGCTCCTGGAACTATAAGTCCTTCTCCGATCAGCTTGGGGATAAACTCGGTGCCTGCAAACTTCCGACCATCACCGTCGAAGGACAGACTGCCAACCTTGCTTCCTTCTTAGGCTACAAGCTCTATGGCGTCAACCCGAAGAAGTCCGCTCAGGACACCAAGAGACTCTCTCTCCTCCACACCCTCACCCTCGCCTTAGTCTCTGATGAAGTCCAGGAAGCCAGATTCGATGCCCTCAACGTCGTTCCAACCCAGAAAGCCGTCAAGGCGCTCGACAAGGTTCAGCAGAACGGTCTTGTCAAGGCACTTGCCGATCAGGCTGCCTATTCCGTCCCGCAGACTGTTGTCCCTGGCAACATCTGGACCGGTGCCGGAACCGCCGTTGAAGCCCTCAAGGCAGAAAATCCTGACTATCAGACCATCATGAAGACCTTCGCTGACACCATCGCCACTTCCAAGTAAACCATCCGAAATATATAGTCTTAGGAGAGCAGGGCCACCCCTGCTCTCCTTCTGTTGTTTTATAATTGATAACATCCGTTCCGTAATTTATAAGAAAAAGAAGGAGAAAGACGAACATGGCACAATCGGATTCAACTGTTCAGGTAAGCCAGCTAGAGTATCTTTCCTTAAGCAAACCGCGGAAGATTCTTTATCGTTTTACCCATTTCTTCACCGATATTCCGAAGAAATGCAAGATGAAGGCAAGAAGCATCAAAACCAAGACAAGGAAAAATACAAAAGGGTTCCTAGGCATTTTCCATAACCTCTTCCTCGCGATGAAGGAAGGAGACTACAAAACGCGTCTATCCTTCCTGCTCATGGGCTTCGGCCTTGTGACGCGGAGACAGATTCTCCGTGGTATTTTTTATTTTCTGTTTGAAGTTGCCTTTGCGGCATTCTTGGTTGTCATCGGTGTTCCTTCTCTTGCGCAATTGGGATCTTTAGGAACCGTAGCTGGCGGTTCTTATGCCACGATTGACGGGTTGATTGACATCACGGCGAGTGTCTACTATGACAATTCCTTCACAATTCTTCTTTACTCGTTACTGACCATCTGCCTTATGCTCATCTTCGTCTTCCTCTGGTATAACCAGATTCGGGACAGTAAGGAGCTACAGGACAAGGAAGAAATCGGCCGTTATGCTTCGGATAACCAGACCGTGAAGAATATCTTCGACAAGAGCTATGACAAAACCCTGCTCTTTGTCCCGATTGGATGCCTTGCGGTCTTCACCATCTTCCCGATCATCATGATGGTGGTCATCGCCTTCACCAACTATGACTACATGCACGAGCCGAATGCCAAGCTCTTTGACTGGGTCGGATTCTACAATCTTGAGACTCTCTTCTCTGCCAACACCCTGTCAGGTTCTTCCACCATCTTCTTGCAGACTTTCGGAAAAGTCCTGCTCTGGACTTTGATTTGGGCTTTTTTTGCGACATTCTCCAACTATTTCCTCGGCATGATTGTCGCCATGATCATCAACACCAAGGGAATCCATCTGAAAAAGCTCTGGAGAACGATTCTGATCACCACGATTGCGGTCCCGCAATTCGTCTCTCTCCTAATCATTTCCCAGATGTTTGCCGATTCCGGCATCATTAACAACCTACTCCTGTCCTGGGGATGGATTTCCGGCCCGATCAAATGGCTCTCGGATCCGATTCTCGCCAAGGTGACAATCATCTTGGTCAACACCTGGGTCGGCATTCCCTATACGATGCTTATCTGTACCGGTCTTCTCATGAACATTCCGGAAGACCTCTATGAGTCGGCAAGAATCGACGGAGCAAGCCCAGCGAAGATGTACTTTAAAATCACCCTTCCTTATATGCTCTTCGTCACCGGCCCTTACCTCATTTCCCAGTTCGTCGGCAACATCAATAACTTCAACGTCATCTATCTTCTCTCCGGCGGCGGACCAGTCTTCACCTTCACGACCGCCAATGTCCCCAGTATCATCCGCGACTCCAGTGTCGGTAACACAGACTTACTGATTACATGGATCTATAAAATCACGACGAATAAGAGTTATGACTATGGTATGGCTTCTGTTCTCGGCATCATGATCTTCGCCGTCGTCGCCTTCTTCTCTCTCATCTTCTACAACAGAAGCGGTTCCGTCAAAGACGAGGAGGCTTTCCAGTAATTATGGAACAAACAAAGAAAAAGAATTACCGTTCCCACAAAAGAGCATTGATGACCAGAAATGCATTCATCTACCTTTTCTTAATCATCCTCTCCATCGTGTGGCTCGTTCCCTTTGTCTACCTGCTCGGCCAGTCCTTTGCCAGCGTCTCCTCAAGCCGTTACTTCCTTCCTGTTCTTCCGACCGAAGAGAACCTTGCCATCGGCGCTCCGGTCTGGACCTTCAACAACTACATCAAACTCTTCAATTCCCCGTATTATCACTTCGGAAACTGGTACCTCAACACCCTTATCATCTCCACCGTCTCCTGTCTCATCGAGACAGTCATGGTCTTAGGAACCTCCTACGCCTTCTCCCGTCTCCGCTTCACACTCAGAAAACCGCTTATGAAGCTCATTCTCCTTCTTGGTATGTTCCCGGGCTTCCTAAGCATGCTCATCATCTACTTCATCCTCAAGCTCATCGGCCTCAGCGGCAACGTCTTCTCTCTCATCCTCATCTACATCGGCGGCTCCGCCATGCAGTACTACATCGCCAAGGGCTTCTTCGATACGATTCCAAAGTCCCTGGATGAGGCGGCCATGATCGACGGTGCGAACAAGAACACCATCTTCTTCAAGGTCATCATGCCCTTATCCAAACCGATTGTTGTCTATACCCTCCTCATCACCTTTACCGCCCCTTGGGGTGACTTCATGCTTCCTTCCTATCTCGCCGGCGGAAATGACACGGCGAGAACCGTCGCCGTCGGAATGCAAAAGATGATCACGACACTCGAGACCAAGACCGAATACTTCCCGGTCTTCTGTGCCGGCGGTGTCGTCGTCTCCATTCCGATCATGATTCTCTTCTTCTGGCTCCAAAAGTACTACGTCGAAGGAATCACCGGCGGTGCCGTGAAAGGCTGATATGAAAAAGCATTTCTTTCTCTCCCTTCTCAGCGTTGCTGTTCTCGCTTCCTGTGGAAACACAGGGACTACGGATGGCACGGCGAAAAGCACCGAAACGACTGGCAATATCGAGGATGCCGTCGTAAACGAAGTCCTAAGCCCCTCTGTCCTATCTGACAATTACCGGAACTATTACGAAATCTTCGTCGCCTCCTATGCAGACAGCAACAAAGACGGCGTCGGAGATCTGAATGGGATCAAGGCAAAGCTCCCTTTTCTTGCGGAGAACGGATATACCGGAATTTGGCTCACTCCGATCTTCGCCTCTTCGAGTTATCACAAATACGATATCAACGATTACTTTAGCATCGATTCCTCTTTCGGAACGATGGAAGACTTAAAGGACCTTGTGAAAGAGGCACATAAGAGAAACATCAAAGTCATCCTCGACGGTGTCTTCAACCATTCCTCCTATGCCAATCCCTGGTTCGAACAGGCGCTTCTAGCAAAACGCAAGGCCGTCAATCACGAGACACTCAGCAAAGAAGAAGCAGATTACGCATCTCTCTACACCTTCTATGACAGCCTAGAAGAAGCGCAGAAGTCCGGAAAACGCTATTCGAAAGCCGGCGGAAACGATTTCTACTACGAATGCAACTTTTCGGACAATATGCCGGAGTTCAACTTCGACAGCGAGTACACCTACACCAAGATTAAAGAAGTGATGGATTACTATCTTTCCCCCGACATCGGTGTCGACGGCTTCCGTCTCGATGCCGTCAAGTACTACGCCTTAGGCGACAATGCGAAGAATGTGGAAATCCTCTCCCGCCTCAACAGCGTAGCCAAGGAAATCAATCCGAATTCCTATCTTGTCGGGGAGTGCTGGGACAATGACAATACAATCCGGCAGTTCTATGACAGCGGCATGGATTCCTTCTTCTACTTCTCTGCCTCTGGTTCAGGCAGCTTCCTCACGAGTTCCTCCAACAACGAAGGAAAACTCAAAGGCATCTATTACCGTGGCGCCTTAGCCATGGAAGAAGATTGCAAGAACGGAATCGCTGCTCCCTTCCTAGACAATCATGATATGAGCAGAGTCTCCTTCTCGGAGAACTACCGCTATCAGAACAAGTTCACCCTCGGGCTCCTCGGAATGCTCGGCGGAACGACCTTCCACTATTACGGGGATGAAATCGGCATGGCAAGTACGAAGAAGAGCAACAATAATTATGAGGACAGCAATTATCGCACCCATTATTACTGGAACGATGAGACGCATGATATGGAATGTCAAAATGTCCCCAATTCCCTCGCCCAGCCTCAGAACTATCCTGCCGCCGAAACCCAGAGAAACGATCCCGATTCGCTTCTCTCCTATGTGAAAGAGGTGAACACCCTCAGGAATTCCTATCCGTTCTTAGCCCGAGGAACGATGAAAGATGCGCTTTCCGAGTCGGATCAGAAACTCCTCGACAGCTCCAAGTGCAACATTCTTCCTCTCCTTAAGAAATACGGAAGGAAGACCTACAAACTGCTCTTCAACTTCTCTTCCATGAACGAAGAAGATTATATGCTTACAGAAAACGAAACCGTCAAATATGTGCTGACAGCCGACAAGAAGACCACTGCGAGACTTCACGACAATACACTGACCCTACCGAGCTACGCCATCGCCATCCTGGGTCTATAAAGGAGAATTAGCTTTATGGCAAATCTGAAACTAGAACACATTTACAAAGTCTATCCTAACGGCACCAAAGCCGTCAACGACTTCTCCCTCGACATCAAGAACGGAGAATTCATCGTCTTCGTCGGTCCTTCCGGTTGCGGTAAGAGTACGACTCTCCGCATGATTGCCGGACTCGAGGAAATCACCGCCGGTGAGCTCTACATCGATTCTACCATTGTCAACGACATGGAGCCGAAGGACAGAGATATCGCCATGGTTTTCCAGAACTATGCCCTTTATCCGCACATGACCGTCTATGAAAACATGGCCTTCGGTCTCCGCTTACGCCATGTACCGGAAGATGTCATCCAGGAAAAGGTCCTTTGGGCTGCCGATATCCTCGGTATCAAGGATTATCTCGACAAAAAGCCGAGAAACATGTCCGGCGGTCAGAGACAGCGTGTCTCTTTAGGACGCGCTATCCTGCGCGATCCGAAGGTCATGCTCCTCGATGAGCCGCTCTCCAACCTCGACGCCAAACTCCGTGCCCAGATGAGAACGGAAATCGCAAAGCTACATCAGAAACTGAAGACGACCTTCATCTACGTCACCCACGACCAGACCGAGGCCATGACCTTAGGCGACCGTGTCGTCGTCATGAAGGGTGGACGCATCCAGCAGGTTGACACTCCGAAGAATCTTTACAACTATCCGGAAAACATCTTCGTCGCCGGCTTCATCGGCACGCCGCAGATGAATTTCCTCCCCTGCACCCTGGAAAGAGATGGAGAGACGGTCCATATGAAAGTCGAAGGCCTGGATGACGATATCCGGATTGACTACAACCGTCTCATCAAGGCACTTCCTTCCTATCTCGACGGCAAGCACGCCCTGACCCTCGGTGTCCGTTCCGAAAACATCAGCATCGTCGATACGAAGAGAGAAGATTCTCTCCCAGTTGTCATCTCCCACTTCGAGGAACTCGGAAACGAATGCCTCATCTATGGCAATCTCGCCAAGGAAGACGGCAAGGAAATCATCATCCGTGTCCGCGAAATCGGGAATCTCAAGGTCGGAGAGACCATTCAGGTCCTCTTCGATTTCGACAAGACCTATTTCTTCGACAAGGAAACCGAGGAGACCATTCTCCCTCGCATTCCACAGTACAACTCCTTCCGGGCCAGCATCAAGGGAAACAGGCTTTCCCTGCTTTCCGAGAGTCTAACGCTCCCTCACGCCTTAGTCTCCGGTGACTTCCGTGACGGCGAGCTCCAGGTTCCGGTGGATGCCGTCCTCTTCCGAGAGGAAGGTCTTCCAGCCAAAGTGCTTTTCACCGAGGACATTTCCGGCACGAAACTCATTCACCTCGAATGTGGCGGCCGTGTCTTCTTTGCCCTCTCCGACAAGGAGATGGAGGAAGGCAGGGAAGTCCATGTCACTTTCGACTTCACCCGCATCACCTATCGTCACGATGGTATCGATATCATCGTTCCGTTAGGTTCCAAGGATGCCTTCCATGCCAATTTTTTCAATTATGAGACCGTTATGGCAGAAACCAACAATGCCGAGTTTACAAAGTATCGTGAGGACAAGATCAAAGCAGCCTCCGATTATGTCAGTGCCGAAATCGCACTCGAAGACAAGAATTATGAAGAGAAGCTTCATGACCTCCAGAGTCAGGACCATGCCGCCGTCCTTTCCAGCAAGAAAGAGGAGCTTAGAACGCTGACGGAAACAAACAACCGGAAAATCGCCGATCTGAAGAAGAACGAAAAAGAGAAGCTCACTGAACTCAAGAAGGAATTCGAACAGGCTAAGAAGGAGGCCAAGAGCAAAAACGACAATCTCTTCCGGGAAAAGAAGGAAAAGGAAGAGAGGGAATACAAGGAATTCCTGGAGAACAACAGGGATAAAGCCACCAGAAAGAGAAGAACGGATGAATACCATATCTTCCGAGACAACTTCCAGACTGACAAGGACAACACCATCAACCGCATCCTCAACGGCATGATTCAGGACTATGAGACAGCACTCAGCAAGGAAAAGAGCGAAGCCAACCGCTCCATCGACCTCCTGAAGAAGGAAATCAAGGAAAAGAAGAGAGAGGTCAAGGTCGCCACCAATCCGGAACGTGCCCTTTCTAAGGACCATGAAGAAAAAATCAAGGTTCTGAAGAACAAGAGAGCAGAAGCAGAAAAGAAGGCGGGCTTTGTCTTCTTCTTCCAGTTCGACGGCGGACACTATGTCCTGCTCACGGACATCATCTCCAACAAGCTCATCCAGGGTCTCGGTACCCGTGTTTTCACCCGCCGGTTCCGTGTCGACATCCCGCATGACGCCTACACCATCAAGGAAGATGGCGACGGCTTCAAGGTCACCGTCGAATCGATTCTCGACTACGGAGACCGTTATTATCTCCGTTCGAGCTATACGGATGACAACGGACAGATTCAGTCTCTCTTCCTCGAAAGCGAAAAAGCCTACGAAATCGGAACCAACCTGGTACTCGAATTTGATCTCAGCCGATCCGAAATCACAGAGTCCGATATGAATATCCGCCTCTACTAAGGAGGGTCTATGAAGAAACGCATTCTATTCCTATTGCCGCTCTTCCTCCTCGCCTCCTGTTCTTCCTATAACGAACAGGATTTCATCAAAAAAACGAAGGAGGGTCTCGCTTCGATTCCAAAGGCGACCACACTTACCAAGTACTACGGAGAGCCGGAAGGACATGTCCTTCAGTTTGATAAGTTCTTCTTCGATAAAACCAAGGAAGGGACGGTTCCGACCTTAGAGGCCATCGACGGAAAAGTCGAAAACGGCTTCGACTGCGGTTCCTCCTACGCCCTTCATCTCCCCATAAGGCTGAGCTCCGACACTTTCTATCCAGACGATGAGACGACCGACAGTGCTGAATTCAGCTTTGCCACATTCAATTTCATCATGAATTTCACGGGCGATCCGATTCATCACATCGATTACAAAACTGAGAACAGCACTCACGTCTTCTTTGTCAACAACATCTCCAAAGAGTGCCGTATTGGCAATGTCAAGACCGATGATAACCTTGTTAAAGCTAAGGATATCAGACTCAATGCAAGGTTTGACATTTCAGTCACTTATGACAAGGATGGGTTCTTAAAAGAAGAACTCATTCAGACCGTCGGAGCCGAAAACGTCACGCAAGAAAATACCGTCTACTATCGGGTGACTTATACCTATGCGTAAGACAAGCCTCCTCTGTTCTCTCCTATTTCTCACCGCCTGTTCAAAGGTCGAAATCCCTTCTGACATCGCCGCACTCATCTACTCCCCTACGATGGAAAAAGCCAAGGAAACAGTGAAGAGTCTTTCCGCAACCAACGAAAACGTCATCAAAAACAGCGACGGAAGAGAAATCGGGCGGGAAACCTATCAGATGGAAGTAAAACGGTCTGCCTTCCAAAGCAATTATGTCTACCATAGAACGGACACCTATTCCGGAACGAGAATCAGCTATGATGAAAAGTACGGTTCCGTCCTTTACCTCACCAAGCAGGAAATCAGTCTTTCCTACAACACGGAGGAATCCATCTATGTGGCCAGCATCAAGCTGACCGGAAGTCCATCCCTCGAGGCAGAAAGCCAAATCAAGTCCTATTCCTTCCGCTATACACAGTCCCAGATGGAAGCCGAAATCGACACTCCGATTTTCTATGCCAATGAGGTTTCGGGCCGCTATCAGGGTGGGTATTATCTCGCTGACTTCTTCAAAGGAATCCTTTCGGAACTCGATTCCATGAAGGCTGTCGACAATACCCTTGTCTATTCCTTCACGGACAAGGTCTACAAGTACGGATCAGAATCCGCTCTTGTCAGCGAAACACTCGTCATGAACGATTTCGGAATGCTGAAAGAGATGAAGCAACACGCCGTCAATCAGAATTCCGGAGATATCTCCGATTCCAAAACTGTCGTACAATACAATCTCTACTAAGAAAAAGAGCCACGCATTGTGGTTCTTTTTCTTATCCTATTTTCATGTCGGCAAAGCAAGATGGTTACCTCTTCAAATTCTTTCTTTAAGTACGGAGAATACCTGACTATCATAGTTTCCGGTGAAACTATAGTTGTCAGTATTGAAGCCATGTGAGGCTCCCTCGATACGGATCAGCTCTGCATTGGGATAACAGTTGACCGCCTTTTCCGAGTAGGAAATCGGAACCGTGCTGTCCTTGGTCCCGTGGAAAATCAGAACCGGCTTAGTAAACCTCTCCATTCCCTCATAGGGATCATAGTCCCTCAGAGTATTGATGAAATCTTCTCCATATGGTCCGGAAAAGAATGAATTCTTCACCTGTTCCGGAATGTTGAATGCCGGATAGAAGAGGAAGAGACCGGCCACTTTATCCCCGAGTTCTTTGGCGGCAACGGATGTCACCAGACCACCCTGGGAACTTCCGAGAAGATAGACTTTTTCGGTATCGATGGTATTGAGTGAGGTAAAGTAGGAAAAGACCGTCTTCAGGTCCTCCGCTTCGGTGAAAATCGTCATGTCAGCGACTTTCCCGTCACTGCGGCTATTGTTGCTTCCGCCGCAGAAATCAAAGGCATAAGCTGCATAGCCGTGGGAAGCGAAGAACTTGGCATAGACACGGAGGGACTTCCCAGTGAGGAAGGCACTGTGGGAGAGAAGGACAAGCGGTGTCTTTCCTTCGACCTTCGGTCGATAAAAATCACCGACAATCCGGCTTTCCCCATTCTTCACGGCCAGTTCTTCTGTCTCATAGGTAATAGAGGCGGAAGTATCCGGTTCTGTCGCCGGTTCCTCTATTTCCGTCAGAGAGGAATCTGTCTCAACCATATCGGTTTTCCGTTCCGTTTCGTTATCCGTTGCACTGTTCTCCCCTATCTTGCAGGAAACAAGAAGAAAAGGAAGCGAAAGCAAAGCCAATCGTTTATTCCATTTCATGAGGCACCCCCTAGTTCAATAAGAGCATAGCGCATTTTTTCTGTTTTTCAATAGATTTCCATATCCTTGCACTGCCTCACAGGAAAATAATAAAATTCAAGTGTTTTCCTTTTCATTCCTTAAGGTTTCCTTTAAAATGGAAGGCATCAGTGAGGTCCAACATGAAATCACATTATAGAATCCTAATCCCATCTCTTCTTGTCACCTTAGCAGGGTGCAATTCTCATCCTTCGACGTCTCCGGTCACTCCGAATCCTGCGACCGAAACTCCTTCTACCGCGCCTGTGACAGAAAAAGAATCCGCAACCACAGAGATACAGAAAGATACCGAAAAAACAAGTGAGACACCATCTGAGGGCTATCGCAAGCTCAAATCTTCCGTCTCACAGCAGGATTACTCCTCGCTCACCGGTTATCCTTATACCCCCTCCACCGGTGACATCAATGTCCTTGTCATCCCCGTCGTCGTCTCCGACTACAAGAGCAATGCAACGGAAAAGATCCGTTCCGATATTCAGAAGACGCTCTTCGGAGAATCGAGCGAAACCGGGTGGGAATCCATGTCTTCCTATTACAGAAAATCCTCTCACGGCGCCCTGAATTTCAAAGGGATAGTCTCCGATTGGTATGACCCCAATCTATCCTCCACTGAGATGACAGAGAAAGATGACGGAAGCGGCGAATATTCCACGGAACTCTTCCGCAATGCAATCACATGGTACAAGACAAAGTACAAGACCGACTGCAAAGAATTTGACAACAATAAGGACGGATTCATCGACGGCGTTTTCCTCATCTATTCTGCGGATGATTTCAACACAGCGCAATACAAGGGAGAATCCCTAGACGAGAGTCTCTTCTGGGCTTATACAACGATGGACTATGAAGCGGAAGGTTCTCTCACCTCTCCGGAGGGCGGCTATTATTTCTGGGCTAGTTATGACTTCATGTACGAAGGCTATGGCACCAAGGAACTCGATGCCCACACCTTCATCCATGAGACCGGCCACATGCTCAGCCTAGACGACTACTATTCCTATACGACCCAAGACAAATACGGCTCCAAAGGATACAGTCCCATGGGTGCCGTCGACATGATGGACAACAACATCATCGAGCAGGACTGCTATTCCAAATTTGTCTTAGGCTGGAACGAGCCCTATTACATCGATAAGGAAGGCACCATCGAAATCGAAAGTGCAGCGACCTCCGGAGACTGTGTCCTCATTCCGACAAAGAAGAAGGATGTCACTTCCGCCTATGACGAATATGTGATGCTTGAATTGTTCTCACCGAGTCTCGGACTCAATCAACAGGACTTGGAGGAAGGATACGGCAGTTACAATTATGGTGTCACGCTGAAAACGGAAGGCATCCGGGCCTACCATGTCGACAGCCGAATCTGTTCCTTCACCGATGTCGATGAGGATTACAATCCTGTCTCTCCACAATACGACGACCTTAAAAAGACCGATGATAATCACTATTATATTGTCGCTCACAGCAACTCCCCGAAAGGATACTATGATGGTGAGAGCGGGGTTTCCTTGAACTATATGAATCCGAATTACCGCCTCATCACCCAACTTTCCGCTTCCGGGCGTTCCTTCCGGAATCATGATTACTACCTCACCGACAATGATCTCTACCACCAGGGGAGTTCGATGAACAAAATCAATCTCTCCAGTCAGCTTGTCAACAAGACCTCTATGAACAATGGAACGGAACTTGCCTATTCTTTCCGTGTCGACAAAATCTCCGATCATAAAGCAACAATCACATTCATGAAAAACTGACCACCGAAAAAGCTCCTCATACTTCTTAGAGGAGCTTTTTTGATAGCGGTTCTTATCATGCAATCTTTGTGTAATAAGGAACAGATTGCTTTTCGCATAACATAGTCATTCTTGCAAATCGAATACAACAAAGGAACTACTCCGTTTTTGCATCATCCTCCTTGAGCGGTCTCCCATCAGGCCCATAATTTTCTTTGGCATTGTTCTTTCCGGGATCGATGAGGATGATTTTGCGGACAAAGTTGGAAAACTTCTTGGAAGTGTCCGTGAGAACTGCTTTTTCCTTGTTCCGTTTCAAACTTTCCGGAATGGCAGCGACAAGTTTCTCCTTGTATTCTTTTCTCTGTTTCTTCTGTTCTTCGTTGAGTTTCTCATAACGGGCAACAATATTGGATGTCTTGGCAAAGTGGGAAATTTTTCCGAAGAGACCGATGGATTTCACAAGGTCGACAAGAAAAATGCCGTAGACAAGTCCTAGTAGGAAGATGAAGCCGAAGTGGGCGACGCTTCCGGAAGTAGTACTTCCGAACATATAGGCGAAAGAGATGTGGAATGCAGAATAGACAAAAGGAGTGAGAGCATAATAGAAGATAATGGCGACTAGGAACCAGATGACAGAGAAGACTGGGCAGATGATGCCCATGATATTTCCTCTCATGTTGGTGTAATCCCAAAGGCGTACTTTGAAGCCTTTGACGAAGATTACGCCGGCAATGAATTCGAGAAAAATCATGCTGCAGCCCATAATCGTAATCGGAATGAGGTCATAGACGGTCGGACCGCTCTGATATTCAAGACCGAAGAGTTCGCCTGTCGGATTGTAGAAGGTAAAGGATTTCGGAAGAAAGGCGAGCGAAAGCCAGCAGAGGAAGAACATGAGAACAACACCTGAGCCGTAAAGCGGGAGCCATGGTCCCTTCATGAATCCTGGATTGACCCATTTCTTGGCGGAGACAAAACGGCGGAAGAGTACTTCGAGCAGATAGCCAAGCATTGAGCCGACCAAAAACATGAAAAGCACAGTAAGAATGATTTTGCTTGGAAGATTCTGATCTGCGACTGCGGAGACAAATCTTGTTACCATATTGCTTTACCTCACCGGAACACTTCAAATATGATAACATATTGAAGTCCATACGGGAGGTTTTGAGATGGAAAACAAAAGAATCGTATATTTGGGTACGCCAGAGATTTCCGCCTATGCCTTGAAGGGCCTTGTGGAAGCCGGTTTCAACATCGTCGGTGTTGTCACCAAAGAGGACAAGGTCCGTGGAAGAAACAACAAAGTGGAAGAATCACCTGTCGCCAAGATGGCACATGAATTAGGTCTTCCTGTCCACAAACCGCATAGACTGAACAAGGATTTCGAAATCCTGAAGGAATGGAAGCCGGATCTGCTTCTCACCTTTGCCTATGGACAGATTATCTCGGATGAGATTCTCGTCATGGGAACCTATCGTCCGCTTAATCTTCACGCTTCCCTCTTGCCGAAATACCGGGGTGCCGCTCCGATTCAGTATGCGCTCCGTAATGGTGATACGGAGACCGGCGTCTCCCTGATGGAAATGGTCCATGAGCTCGATGCCGGCGATGTCTATAGCCGGATTGTCACCCCGATTGATCAAAAGGACAACTATACGACTCTTGCGGAAAAGCTCTCCCACGATGCCCTGAAGCTTGCCATCACTTCCCTTCCCCTTTATTTTGAAGGAAAGCTCAGTCCGGTGAAACAGGACAATGAGGAGGCAACCTTCTGCCCGACCATCAAAAAGGAAGAGGAACATCTTCTTCTGGATGTGACCCCAGAAGAGTTTGTCAATCAGGTCCGTTCCCTCTCCCTCACGCCGGGCGGACATCTATTCTTCGGGGAAGAGATTCTCAAAATTTATCAGGCTTCCGTCTATAATCACGATGTTTCCGGAGAAACCGGAACCGTGCTCCTTGCCCATAAGAAGCAGATTGTCCTTCAATTAGAAAAAGGACAAGTAATCCTCGAGCTTCTCCAGAGGCCGGGAAAAAAGATTATGACTGCATCCGATTTCAACAACGGTGTCCATGATCTTCAGGGATCCATACTGAAATGAAGAAAGAAAAACTTGAAAAAACCAATGCGATGCGGATACTCGACCAAAGAAATATCCCTTACAAAGTCCATGAGTACAATCCGGAAAACGCAGTTTCCTGTAAGGAAGTCGCCGCCATCCTCTCACAGGATGTCGAACAGGTCTTCAAGACACTCGTCACAATAGGAAGAAGCAAGGAGCACTATGTCTTTGTCGTTCCCGGCGAATGCACGCTCGACCTCAAGAAAGCCGCCAAAGCGAGCGGAGAAAAGTTCATCGAAATGATTCCACAGAAGGATTTACTCCCGCTCACCGGATATATCCATGGTGGCTGTTCTCCAATCGGAATGAAGAAAGTTTTTCCCACTTTCGTTGATGAAACGGCTGAACTTTTCGATACCATTCTCATTTCCGGCGGAAAACGTGGTCTTCAGATTGAGATTGCACCCGCCGATTTAAAAAAGGCAGTTGATCTTACCTTCCTCGATATCTCCGAAGCCGAATAAAACCAATAGAGCACGCCAAATCCAACATCATGAGAAAGAGGCCTTCCAGCAAGAAAGCCTCTTTTTTTCATTGACGAAAAAAGGTGCAGTTTCCTGCACCCCTTTGGATTTAGTAATTGGCCTTGTCGACAGAGCCGAAGAGACGGATTTTTTCTTCGACCTTGGCGCAGATGGCTTCATAGCCCGGCTTGAGAAGCTTTCTGGGATCATAACCCTTATCCTTGTTCTCAGCAGTCGGATCAGCCTTGCCGGCAGCACAATAATCGATAGTAGCCTGAGCAAAGACAAGCTGGCAATCGGTGTTGACGTTGATTTTGCTGACACCGTCATGGATGGCATGGACAATCTGATCATCCGGGATACCAGTTCCGCCGTGGAGAACGAGCGGGATGTAATTGGTAGCCTTGTTGATGTTGTCAAGCGCATCGAAATGGAGTCCCTTCCAATCGGCAGGATAGATGCCGTGGATGTTTCCGATACCGGCGGCGAGGAAATCGATACCGAGATCGACAATCTTTCTGCACTCTTCCGGATCAGCGACTTCACCGTCAGCGGTAATGCCGTCTTCAGTTCCACCGATGGCACCGACTTCGGCTTCGATGGACATGCCATGATCATGGGCAAGTTTCACAAGTTCGGTCGTCTTTTCAACGTTCTCAGCGAACGGAAGACTGGAACCATCGAACATGATGGAAGTATAACCGGCTTCGACGCAGGCCTTGGCAGCTTCATAGTTGCCATGGTCGAGATGAAGTGCGACAGGAACAGTGATACCGAGGGCCTTATCCATGGCCTTGACCATGGCGGCGACAACCTTGTATCCGCCCATGTACTTGGCAGCGCCCATGGACGTTGCGATGATGACAGGGCTGTTGAGCTTCTGAGCAGTCAGAAGGATAGCCTTCGTCCACTCCAGGTTGTTGGTGTTGAAGTGACCGACGGCATAGTGGCCTTTCTTTGCGGCCTGCAGCATTCTAGTAGCATTTACAATCATTGAATTGAACCTCTCTTTCAATCGACAATATTGTAGTGATTTCCCTTTCATTTTTCAATGTGTTTGATTAGTATACACTAATTTATATGACAATGATTTTGAAAAAAGCAAAAATAAAACTTAAAGAAACGAAAGAGCAATTTGAATCAAAATCTGGCATGGATATTTCGATACTCTCTAATTTTCACACAATTGTTCAGCTTGAGTATTTACCTTAATTCTATGTGTTTTCAAGAATTATATGTGTTTCTAACAGCCTAGATTTCTGCGGAGTTTTACCATTCTTTGTAATTTAACTTTTCATTTTTTCGGTCTCATGTTAGAATGAGGTTCAGAGAAAATGGATATAAAGAATTTGTAAACGGTGGTTCTGTCTCTAGCCTCAGCCAAAATGAGGGCTATCCGTTCTCACCCTATTTCATTCCAACACCCAAAGGGGAGGACAGGCTCACACGAAAGATGGAGTCTTATTTTCTCTAAACAATTCATACAAAGGGGGAAAAACAAGTATGAAAAAAGCAGGCATGCTGTTGAGTCTTGTCGCCATTGCCGCCACTGCTGTCGGAATGACAAGCTGTGATGACAAAAAAGATCCTACCAGTTACGAAATCGCAGTCGTTACGGATGTCGGTTCTCTGAAGGATGGTGGTTTCAACGAAGGCACCTACAATGGTGCTGTTGAATATGCCACAGCCCATAGCCTTTCCTATCAGTATTATCAGCCGGCCAACGGCGCTGATGCAACCGATCAGGATCGTATCGCCGCTATGGAACTCGCCATCAAGAACAAGGCCAAAGTCATCGTCGCCCCTGGTTTCCTCCAGGCCGCTGCCTTAACTCAGGTAGCCAGCGAAAATCCGGATGTCAAGTTCGTCTTCGTCGACGGCTGGGTTCTTACCGACAAGGATAATAAGGCTCTTTCCAACGTCACTGCTATTACTTATAAGGAACAGGAATCCGGTTATCTCGCCGGCTATGCTGCTGTCAAGGAAGGATACGCTAAGCTCGGCGGATGCTTCGGCGGTGGCGGATCCAATCCTGCCTGCAACCGTTATGCTTATGGCTATGCTCAGGGCATCAATGATGCTGCCAAGGCCTTAAGCAAGAAAGTCGAACTCAAGATGTCCTACAAATATGGTGAATCTTTCGGTGCTTCTGCCGACTTGGCCACTCAGATGGAAGGCTGGTATTCCAACGGAACCGAAGTTGTCTTCGCCTGCGGCGGTTCCATGGTCAACTCCGTTGTCTCTGCTGCTGCCAAGACACCTGCCGCCAAGATTATCGGCGTCGACACCGATCAGCATGCGCTCAGCACTCAGGTTCTCACCTCTGCTCAGAAGGGTCTTGCCGCTTCCGTGAATAAGGTCCTCGGCCAGATGTACGGAAATGAATGGGATTCCAAACTCGGCGGAAAGGCTCAAAACCTTGGTGCTTCTGATGATGCCACCGGACTTCCGACCGAAGGCGAAGGCTGGAGATTTACCACCTTCACCAAGGATGAATACAACACACTCTTCGCAAATATCAAAAACGGAACTATCACCCCGGATGCCACTGTTGCTGAAGATTGCAATGTTCAGTCTTTCTGGACTAAGGACTCCTTCACCAACGTCACCGTCACGCTCGAAAAGTAATCTGTTTCAATCGTAGTCGTTGCCCCCTCTAATTCCTCGGTTAGAGGGGGCTTTATTAAAAATAGAATAGGATATCGCTTCATGGAACAAGAAAATTACGCAATCGAAATGCGGAACATCAGCAAATCCTTCCCGGGAATCAAGGCAAACGACAATATCACGCTTCAGCTTAAAAAGGGCGAAATTCATGCGCTTCTCGGTGAAAATGGTGCCGGAAAGTCGACGCTGATGAGCATTCTTTTCGGTCTTTATCAGGCCGACGAAGGTCAGATTTTCCGCGATGGAAAAGAAGTCCACATCAAGAATCCGAACGATGCCACAAAACTCGGCATCGGTATGGTGCACCAGCATTTCAAATTGGTCGAGTGCTTCTCCGTCTTAGACAATATCATCCTCGGTGCGGAAGATTCCCGTCTCGGTTTTGTTACCAAGAAAAAGAGTCGCAAAAAGGTCATGGATCTTATGGACCGTTATGGTCTGAAAGTCGATCTCAATGAAAAAATCAGAGATATTTCCGTCGGCATGCAGCAGAGAACCGAAATTCTGAAGATGCTCTACCGCGACAATGATGTCCTGATTTTCGATGAACCAACCGCTGTTCTTACTCCGCAGGAAATCGAAGACTTGATGAAGACCATGCGTTTCCTTGCCAACGAAGGAAAATCCATTCTCTTTATTTCCCATAAGCTCAATGAAATCATGGAAGTCAGCGATACTTGCACGATTTTACGAAAAGGCCACCTCATCAAGACCTTGGTCACCAAAGAAACCAATGTCAACGAGCTCGCTTCCCTCATGGTCGGGAGAAATGTCTCCTTCAATGTAGAAAAAGCCCCTGCCAAAGTCGGAAAGACAATCCTGGAGGCGGAAAACATCGGGCTTAAGGCGAAAAAAGGTCACAAATTTTCCTTAAAAGATGTCTCTCTTAAAGTCCATGAAGGAGAGATTGTAACAATCGCCGGTATTGAAGGAAATGGTCAAACGGACCTCGTCTCTGCCATCACCGGATTGGAGCCGATCAATTCAGGAATGATTCTTCTCAACGGAGAAGACATCTCCAAGAGTTCCATCAATCACCGCAACAAAGGCGGATTATCCCATATTCCGGAGGATCGTCAGAAATTCGGTCTCGTCCTCGACTTCACCCTCGAGGAAAACATGGTCCTTGAGCGCTATCGTCAGAAGGAATTCAGCCGGAAGGGAACCATCCGGTTCTCTAACAGGCGCAAGAATTCTGACCGCCTCATCGAAGCTTATGATGTCCGTTCTTCTTTAGGAAGCAAAACTGTCGCAAGAAGTATGTCCGGTGGCAACCAGCAGAAAGCAATCGTCGGACGTGAACTCGACAAAGAGCACAAAATCCTTATCGCCGTCCAGCCGACCCGTGGTCTCGATGTCGGCGCCATTGAGGATATCCATAAAAAAATCATCTCAGACCGTGATCAGGGAAGAGGTGTTCTCTTAGTCTCACTCGAGCTCGATGAAGTCATGAATCTCTCTGACATCATCTATGTCATGTACGAAGGGGAAATCGTCGGTGCCTTCCTCAACAACGGAATCACGAGAGACGAACTCGGTCTCTATATGGCAGGTGCCAAAAAGATGACACCGGAGGAAATCCAAGCTGTCGTCAATAAGGAGGAAGCCCAGCATGACTAAAACCAAACGTCTTCACAATAAATCCGGTCTCTTCAAATCGCTATATTCGTCTTTGATTTCCATCCTCATCGGTTTTGCCGTCGGTCTTCTTCTGATGGTGGTCTGTTCCTTCTTCGTCAAAAATGCCAATTTGGGAAAAGGCATCGAGATTCTCTTCCAGGGCCCCTTCGCTGCCTTAAAACCGGTGAAGGAACTCGGCAACATGATCTTCTATGCAGTTCCGCTGATCTTTACGGGCCTCTCCGTTGGCATCGCCTATAAGACAGGTCTCTTCAACATTGGCGCACCAGGTCAGTTCCTCTGCGGAACCATGATTTCCTTACTCATCGCCCTCAACATCGACAGCACTGGTAACCGTACCCAGGGCGTCTTTGTCTGGATTGCCGCAGTCCTCTGCGGTATGATTGCCGGCGCCATCTGGGGCATCCTCCCGGGTCTTCTCAAAGCTTTCCTCGGCATCAACGAAGTCATCATCTGCATCATGACAAACTGGATTGCTGCCAATATGTTCTCTTGGGTCTTCTCCACACAGACTGCTCTCATCAACAGCGGTGACGGAAAATCCGGATACCTCATCACGACTGCCCTCACCGGAAACGGAACCCCAACTTTCGGGTTGGATAAACTATTCAAAGGCAGCTATATCGATGGTGGAATCATCATCGCCATCATCGTCGCCATCCTCCTCTGGGTCATGATCAGCCGCACCACGTTAGGCTATTCTATGCGCGCTTGCGGTCTCAACAAATTCTCTGCCAAATATGCCGGTATGAACGATAAGCTGAACATCGTCCTCTCCATGGCCATCGCCGGAGCGCTCGCCGCACTCGGCGGATGCTTCTATTATCTGAATCCGGGCATCGAAATTCAGTATAAGTCGATTTATCAGAACCTACCGGCCTATGGTTTCAACGGCATTCCGGCTGCGCTGTTAGCAAACTGCAACCCGATTGCCATCATCTTCACTTCCCTCTTCATGCGTTTCCTCACGGCTTCCGGCAGCAACCTCTCTAGTGCCAACTTCAACCGCTATTTCGCCGATATCATCATTGCAACCATCATCTATCTTTCCGGTTTCACCCGTTTCTTCGCAGACAATCTCACCTCCATCCAGAAGGCAGCTGACCGCCGCGAAGAAAAACACCGCAGAAAAGTGCTCACGGATGGGCTTACGACACTTGTTCCCACTCCGATGGAACCTGTCAGCGCTGAGATGAAAGGAGAAAACTGATTTATGGATATCTCATTCATCATTCAGACGACCCTCGTCACGACCATTCCGCTTCTCATTGTCGCTTTAGCCGGTGTCTTCGCAGAGCGCTCCGGTATCATCAACCTTGCCCTCGACGGCGAAATGATCTTCGGCGCCTTCATCGGTGCCATCTTCTGTAAAGTAATGATTTCTCACGGTATCATGCAGGCCACTAGCCAGTGGCTCTACCTTCTTGGCATGCTCGTCGCCATGGTCTCAGGGGCCCTGATGTCTTTACTTCTCTCCTTTGCCGCCATCCGGATGAAAGCGGATCAGACCATCGCCGGTACGGCGCTGAACACCCTAGCACCTGCCATTGTTTGTGCCTTCGGTCTTCTCTTCTTCAATTCCGAGAAAATCGCTAGTGGCGCCAACTTCGTTCTGACTACCGCAAGCTACAGCGACGGCTTCGCATCTGCCATCAAAAACAGCTCTCTTCTCTCCTTCTTCTTCGATAAAGTCTATATTTCCACATACATCTGTATCCTCATCTTCGTCCTTCTCTCCATCTGGCTCTATAAGAGCAAAACCGGAACCCACATCCGTGCCTGCGGTGAACACCCTCAGGCTGCCGATAGTGTCGGGATCAACGTCTACCGCATGAGATATCTCTCCACGACAATCTCCGGTGCCTTAGCGGGCCTCGGCGGATTCGTCTATGTTGCCACCTCCACTGGTGCCATTGCGGAATCTCAGGTCGGCGGTCTCGGCTTCTTAGCCTTGGCCATCATGATCTTCGGAAACTGGAATCCGTTTTTTATCTCTCTCGGTGCTATCCTCTTCGGCTTCCTCAAGTGCCTCGGTGTCCTTTCCGCACAGATTCCATTCATGAAGAACTGGAACCTGCCGATGTATTTCTACAACATGCTTCCTTATGTCATCGTCATCCTCGTCCTCATCATCACTCACAACAAATCCGGATGCCCGAAGGCAGAAGGTGTCCCTTACGATAAAGGACAACGCTGATTCATTGCCAATCGAATGGCTGTCACAAACCCGACCGACAAGTCGCCTGTGGCAGCCTTTTTTTCTTGCCAAGAAAAAAAGCTTTCAAATAATCTTTCATTTCGTAATGGCTCTTCACTAAGGAACGAATCCTTTTGAATGATTGTTTTCGAGGATAAGAGTCCCTGAATTTTCATTTTCTCTGAAATCCATTATAATAAAGCAGAAAAGAGGCGCACTATGAACAAACACCAGAACGATATCTATTCCGTCATAACATCCAAAAAACTGACTTATGAACAGAAGCTGAAGAATCTTGCCGACCTTTCGGAAGAACAGCTCGATGTTTTGAATATCCCGGAAAGGACCAGGTATTATTTCTCGACCGGTGCCATTAACGATCTCTTCGAGGGTCATGCCCCCTATCGTCCGAGATATATCATGCCTGACTATGGAAAATTTCTCCGGAATGGCTCTGTATTTCTGAGAATCAAACCGGCAAAAACACTCGACGATGCACTCTTTGCGCTCATGATGATCTATCACCATGTCCCTTCCATCACCTCCTTCCCGGTCTACCTCGGTTCCCTCGATGAACTGTTGGAGCCTTACTGCAATGATTTATCGGATGAGGAAATCAAGGAGAAACTCCACCATTTCCTCATGTTCCTCGACCGCACCATCGATGATTCTTTCTGCCACGCCAATCTCGGACCGAAGGAAACAAGAATCGGCAATCTGATCTTGGAGGTCGAGGAGGAACTTGCCGACACCGTTCCCAATCTCACCCTGAAATATGATCCGAATATCACTTCCGATTCCTTCTTGAAGAGAGCAATCCGCTGTTCCCTTTTGGTTTCGAACCCGGCCATCTGCAACGATGCCGCAAACAGAGACACTTATGCGGGAGGTTATGGAATCTCTTCCTGCTACAACATCCTTCCACTCGCAGGAGGAAGTTATACCCTCACCCGTGTCACCCTGACAAAGCTTGCCATGGAGACAAATGACATCGACAAGTTCCTGAACGATGTGCTCCCGGAATGTCTTTCCTGTATCGCAGATTATGAGAATGAGCGCATCCGTTTTCTCGTCGAAAAATCCAATTTCTTCCAATCCTCCTTCTTGGTGAAAGAGGGACTCATCGACAAAAACCGCTTTGTCCCGATGTTCGGTGTCACCGGACTTGCCGAATGTGTCAACCATCTTTTAAGAGATAAAAAGTTGCGTTATGGCCATGATGAAGAAGCAGACCGCTTAGGTTTAAGGATCATGGATAAAATCAAGGAGACCGTGAACACGTTCCACGCCGAATATACCCCACTTACGGATTCCCATTTCATGCTGCACGCCCAGGTCGGCTTAGATTCGGATGTCGGAATCACCAGTGGGGTCCGTATTCCCGTGGGAGAAGAACCGGAGAGTTTCTTTGACCATCTGAGACATTCGGGTAAGTTCCATCCTTATTTCCCTGCTGGTGTCGGTGACATTTTCCCGATTGCAACAACCGCAAAAAAGAATCCGGATGCCCTAGTCGATATCGTCAAGGGTGCCTTCCAGGTCGGCATGCATTATCTTTCCTTCTATGCTGCCGATACGGACCTTGTCCGCATCACCGGTTACCTAGTCAAGCGTTCCGAGATGGAGAAATTTGACCATGAGGAAGCCGTCATAAAACAGACAACCCATCTCGGAAGTCCCAATTATAAAGTCAATCGCCTCAAGGAACGAAAGGTCCGTCTTTCCTGATGGAACGCATTCCGATCAACCGGATCATCGAAGCTTCCACAGTTGATGGTCCAGGATTAAGAACTGCGGTCTTTGTCCAAAGGTGCAATATCCACTGCCTTTACTGCCACAATCCCGAGACACAGAATCTATGCGTCTCCTGTGGCAAGTGTGTTTCCTGTTGCCCAGCTCATGCACTCACTCTTGTCCAAGGAAAAGTCTGTTATGACAAAGATTACTGCATCGGCTGTGATACCTGTATCAGCAGCTGTGAGAATCACGCCTCTCCCAAAATCGAGTATCTGAGTGCCGAGGAAGTCTATCAGCGCGTCCATAAAAACGGTTCCTTTCTCTCTGGCATCACAGTGAGTGGCGGAGAATGTACGCTTTACCCGAAATTTCTGGAAGAGCTCTTCACGCTCGCACATAAGGATGGTCTTTCCTGCCTACTCGATTCTAACGGCATGATAGCCTTAGAAGACTATCCATCCCTGATGGACGTGTGCGATGGTGTAATGTTAGATATCAAATCATGGGAAAGGGATATCTACCATAGACTGACGGGTTTTGACAACGATGTCGTAAAGAGCAACCTCTCCTATCTTGATAGAATCGGTAAAATAACTGAGCTTAGAATTGTCTATGTTCCGAGACTTGTGGATATGGAAGCTTGTCTCTTGGGAATTCGGGATATTGTTGCGGAAAGCCACAGAAAAGACCTTCCACTCATCCTGATCCGTTTTCGGAATCAAGGCGTAAAAGGTATCCTAAAAAATCACCCGAGTCCGACCTTGGAGGAGATGGAAACCATTCGTACCTTTGCAGAGTCACTCGGTTTCGAAAACGTTGTTATCCGTTGAAAAATCGGAGGTTTCCCTCCGATTTTCTATTTCAGCCTGCTATTGATTTCTTTCATCAGCGATTCAGTCGGCTCTTCCGTGAATTCGATATAGAAGCCGTCATCCAAGACTTCACGGAGCGTCATTCTCCGATTGTGATAAAGAATGCGGATTCTCTTCTTGAACCGGACCGGTCCAAGCTGAAATCCGGCTCTTGCAAAATCGTTCAGAGCATCTCCTTCTGATTTCCAGACTTTGGAGAACTGGTTCTCGTCGAGAAGGATATTGATTGGGCGGATGATTTTTCCGTCTCTTCTCACCTTGGGGATTCCTTTATGGACCAAGGAAGAAGCATGGTAGTTTTTTCCGTCAAGGGAAACCGAACGCATTCTCAGAATGTTGTTGCTGCGGTCCTTTTCGGCCTCGCAGGTAAGATAGGTGTCTTTTTGATAGACGATATCGAGAATCTTGGATTCCTTCAGGATAGCCTCGAAACCATCCTTATCGAAGGTATGGATTTCCTGTTTTGTTGTATAGAGATTGCCAGAGCGCATTTCCAAGAAGGTCATATCGTTGTTGAGAATGACATCGGCATTCTGTCTGCAAGGGTAGATAGTCTCGAAATAGGATTTCACGATATACTGGAAATAGATGGAAATAGTGAAGACATTGTCAGCCGAGGTGGTCTTCGCATCGCGGATGATACGGCGGAGGAAGAGAGACTTCGGATTGCCGTCAATGAAATCCTTGATGGTTTCGACATCGTTGAGGGCACGGACAAGTGTCGGATCGAGGGCATAGATTCCTTCGACAAGAATGACATCGTAGTCGTTGCCGTCGATAATCTGGTCGGAGGCAACCCGTTCCGAAACGACTTTGGAATATTTCTTGGCACAGATTTTTCCACCGGAGAGAAGAATCCGGACATCCTCAGCAGCCTCTTTCAGATTATAGACCGTCGGTTCATCGAAGTTGAGTACCTTCCATTCCTGATAAAGTCCTTCAATGAAAGTGTCGAGAGCGTCTTCAGAAAAGAAAGAGGTGAGTGCCTCACGGATTCTGACTAAGACATCCCGGTCGTATTTTCTGTCGAAACTGACATCGTAAATGATGCCTTTGATGATATCCTCGATTTCGTCCAGCTTTTCAATATGGCCACCGAAATAATGCTGTTCCACCTTGTTCGGAATGATGTGGGAAAGACCAACGTTATATTGATCAAGGGAGATTGTCACAGCATGGTATCCATTCTTGTTGAGGAGTTTTTCAAGGAATTCGGCAGAAAAACTCTTTCCGGAAGAAGAAGCGCCAGAAATTAAAATAGCCGGCTTTTTTCCGCTTTCGATGACCTCTTCCACCAAGTCGAGGTTGGCAAAGGCCCATTTATCCATGTGATGATATTCGAATGGCATGATGAAGTAGACTCCTTAATGATGATTGATCCAATAGAGAAGGGATGATGAGGTCTGATAAAAGAATTTACCGATGGAAAAAGTGTCCGCCTGGTCGAGGAAGAGCTGCTGATTGAGCCAATCCTGTAAGACCGTATAACCGAACTTGACCATCAGTTCATTCACAAGACTGATAATGATCATGATAAGCAAGATGAGGAAGATTGCTTTCGAACCGCCTAGGAGACAGCCGAAGATGCGGCCGAAGAAGGATTTCCCTTTTTCACCGAGGATTGCCTTTCCTACCAACTTGAGAATCAGGTGACTGATGAGGTTGACCAAAATCACGATGAGAATGAAACAGACGGCAATGACGGTGAGATAAGCGAAGGAAGAGGCGATGGCTTCTCCGACGGCGCCGGAAATATCCAAAACTTTACCCGAGAAGACTCCTTGTAAGAATCCCGGAATCTTCAGTTCGGTAAGACCAGCTTTAATCTGTTCGATACGTGTAGCTTCCTCGGAAGACAACGCGTCAGAGAAAGGTGCCTGAGATGGTATCAGCTGAAGAAATGCATGCTGTAGGTTGTCATAAAGAAGTGGCAAATCCATCAGATACCGCGCCAAAGGCACACCTCCGATATAACCGAGACCTAACGATCCCATGAAAATCCAAAAGGAGAGCTTCTTCGTCGGAAATCCTCGGATAATACCGATGATTAAGCCGAGGCCGATGAGCGAGAGAATAATGATGCTTACGATATCCATGCTCAGTAATAGATGGAAGCCTTCACTTCTTTTTCGTACTGTTCTCCCATCAATGCTTTCACGATGAGAAAGGCAAAATCGATGGTGGCTGCTGCACTCTTTCCGGTGATAATGTTACCATCCATGACAGCGTAATCATCGTGATAAGTACCACCGAAATCTTCGTTCATCGAAGTGAAACAGGTGTAATCCTTTCCTTTGAGAAGCCCGAGACGACCTAAAATGGTCGGACCGGCGCAGATGGCGGCAATCAGCTTACCACGGGAATTGAAATTCAGAATCATATCCAGGAACTTCGGGTTATTTTCTTCCGCGATATATTCCGGACCGCCAGGGATGACAAGACAGTCATAGGTCGAGAAATCCACGGTGTTAAGATCAGTCATCATGGAAGAGACGAGCCCATAGCGTCCCGTGGCCTGGTCATTATCAATGGCCGCAAAGGTCACATCCAATTTTGCACGGCGGAGTATGGCAAGAGTTCCAACAGCTTCAATGTCCTCGAAACCATCCGTCACTACCATAAGAATTTTCATATGATTTCCTCCATTGGAAAACGCATTTCTATTTTATATAATATTTTGTACAAAATAAAGAACATAAAAAATGAACTCTATTCTTAAAGATCTCGAATCCGTCAAAGGTTATGTCTTTCCCTTTGAGGGTGAAAAGCACTGGGCCTCTGTTGTTTTAGTGCCTTACCGCAAAGACACGTGGCGTGAAAATGCCGTACCGGCCATCGAGGAATTTCTCTCTGTCGTCGAGGCAATCGCCCGTTTCGAGCGTGTGATTGTCGTCATCGATCCGAGAATCGATTACCGCACTGTCCGCCGCTTCGAAATGGAGAACACCCACATTCTCCGTCTCCGCTATGATGATAGCTGGGCCAGAGATTCTCTCCCCGTCTTCTTGAAGAACGAGGACGAACACCGCCTTTTGGGTATCGATTTCGGTTTCAATGCCTGGGGTGGCACTTTTGACGGGCTCTACAGTCCTTATGACGATGACAACCATCTCTCTCAGGCTTTCCTTCTTGAAGTGATGATTCACCGCTATGCGAAAAAGGATTTCATTCTCGAAGGAGGAAGCATCCATACCGACGGAGAGGGAACTCTTCTCACGACGGAAGAATGTCTGTTATCTCCCGGAAGAAATCCGTCCCTCTCCAGGGAGGAAATCGAAAAAACGCTGAAGGAGACACTCAATGTCGAGAAAGTCCTCTTCTTACCCTATGGTGTCTACGAGGATGAAACCGACGGCCATGTCGACAACATATGCTGTTTCTTGAAGCCCGGGGTCGTCCTGCTCGCCTGGTCAGATGACCCGAGGGACCCCCAGTACGAAAGATCCCATGCGGATTATGACTATCTGAAGAACGAGACGGATGCCAAAGGAAGACCCCTCACCATCATCCGCATGCCACTTCCAAAAACCATGTACATGACAGAAGAGGAAGCCAGGGGACTCGGCCTCAATGAAAGTGCCGTCAAACGGATGGCGGGGAGAAGACTCGCCGGAAGTTATGTCAACTTCTATATGGGAGAGAAGTTCCTGCTTCTTCCGAAGTTCAACACGGAAGAAGATGAGATTGCCTATTCCATCCTGAAGGAATTCTACGGCGACAGCAAGGAAATCATTCCAATCGCTTCCAGGGAAATACTTCTCGGTGGCGGAAACATCCACTGCATCACCAAGCAGATTCCGTATATGGAACATTACCCTTTAGAACCGGAGGATGAAGATTTATGAAAGTCACATTGGCACTGAGCCAGATGAGCTGTTCTCATGACTATGAGGAAAATCTGAAAAAAGAGACTTCCTTCATCAAAGAAGCCAAGAAAAAAGGAGCGGATCTGATTCTTCTCCAGGAGCTTTTCGAACGGAACTACTTCTGCCAGATTGAAGACTATGACCGCTTCGATTTTGCGGAAGAATACCAGAATTCTAAGACCCTTGAATACTTCGAAAACCTGGCAAAAGAACAGGAAATCGTCATTCCTGTCTCTTTCTTCGAAAAACGGGGATGCTGCTATTTCAATTCCATTTGCGTCATCGATAAGGACGGAAGAAGACTCGGCCTCTACCGCAAGACCCACATTCCCACGGGCGAATGCTACGAGGAGAAATTCTACTTCACGCCGGGCGATACCGGTTACCAGGTGTTCCACAGTAAAGCCGGCAATGTCGGTATCGGCATTTGCTGGGATCAGTGGTTTTTGGAGACCGGAAGAATTCTTGCCCTCAAGGGTGCGGATTATCTTCTCTTCCCCACGGCCATCGGCTCGGAACCGGTCCTTGACAAAGATTCCATGCCGCACTGGAGAAATGCCATGATCGGTCAGAGCGCCCTCAACATCATGCCGGTCATCGCCAGCAACCGCGTCGGCATCGAAAAGGAAAAGAACTCTTCCATGAAGTTCTTCGGTTCCTCCTTCATGACCGATGAGACCGGCACCATCGTCGAAAGCCTCAACAGAGAGGAAGAAGGAATTCTCTTACATTCCTATGATCTTGAACAAATCCGTAAGAATCGGCGCGATTGGGGCATCTTCCGCGACAGAAGGCCGGAAATGTACCACGACATTCTGAAATCGGATGCCAGCGAGGATCAGAAATGAAATTGCTCTCTTTCAATGTCAATTCCATCAAGGCGTATCTAGGAAAAGACCGCCTTTCCGAATGGTTTCCGATTTCTCCTGACCTGATCGGCATCGAGGAGCTCAAACTCTCCGAGACCGAGCACAAAGACTTTCCCTTTGTTCCGGAAGGCTATGAGGCTTACTGGACCGTCTCCAAGGTCAAAAAGGGGTACAGTGGAACCGCTGTCCTCACAAAGAAACATCCGCTCTCTGTCCACTACGGACTTCTCGATGGAAAATACGATGACGAAGGAAGGGCGACCACCCTCGAATTCGAGGATTTCTATTTTGTCACGCTCTATGTTCCGAACTCTGGAGAAGAACTGAAGCGTCTCCCCTTCCGTATGGAATTCGAAAAAGAACTCCGGGATTATCTCTCTTCCCTTATGAAAAAGAAGAGTGTCATCGTCACCGGCGATCTCAATGTCGCCCATGAGGAAATCGACCTCAAGAATCCGAGCAGCAATCACCATTCCGCCGGTTTCACCGATGAGGAGCGTGCCGAGTTCTCGAAGCTTCTCTCCCTCGGTTTTGTCGATACCTTCCGCTATCTCCATCCGGAAGAGAAGAAATATTCCTATTGGTCCTATTTCCGCAATGCGAGAAAGACCAATGCGGGTTGGAGACTCGATTACATGCTGATTTCGGAAGATTTGCTCCCCCGAGTGAAGAAGAGCGAGATTCTGAACGATGTCTATGGCTCCGACCACTGCCCCGTCTTTCTCGAACTTGACGAAAAGTAATCAGATTCATTGATAATTCAGGACAAATAGAGTATTTTTATAGATAGAGTCATATAGTCGTGCAAGAACAGGGAATCCATCTATCCTTATTAGAGGACACATTTTATTTGAAAGGTTATTATCATCTATGGAAAACAACGAAACAATGACCCCATTCGTCAACGAAATCGGAAATTATCCGATCAAGGTCGTCGCTTTAGGCGGCATGGACGAAATGGGAAAAAACTGTTATGTCATCGAAGTCAACAATGACGCCTTCGTCATCGAAGCCGGTCTGAAGTATCCGACCAGCGCCATGCCAGGTGTCGATTTCATCATCCCGGATTTCACTTATCTGAAGAACATCGCAAACCGGGTCAAGGCAATTATCATCACCCATGGTCATGACGACCAGTACGGAGCGCTCCCCTATCTTCTCAACGTCTGCAGAGCCCCCGTCTACGCCACACAGACCACAATATCCATCATCAAGAACACCTATGGAAGCAAATTCAAGAAGCTCTCCAGCTACGATTTCATCCCGGTCAATCCGAGTGACACCATCACTATTGCCGGCCATGTCTTTGAGCTTTTCCAGACAACACACTCCGTCGCGGAATCATTCGGTTTTGCCTTGCGGACACGCCTCGGCAACATCGTCTACACCTCCGACTTCATCTCGGATTATTCCCCGCTCAAAGGGTATCAGTTCGACCTTCCCAAGGTCGCAAGACTCTCCGAGAACGAAAAAACCTTCCTCCTCATGACAGAGAGTGAAGCGGCCGATCAGCCCGGCATCTCTTCCCCGAATCACAAAATCACGGAACAAATCAAGAGCCTCTTTGAGGATCCGACCGGAAAGACCTTCATCTCCATTTACAACCAGAACTTCTACAATATTCAGGAAGTCATCAATCTCGCCATCCGCTACCGCAAGAAGATTTGTATCGCCAATCCGGAGCAGACTGCCTTCTTCGATGCCATGGCAAAAATCGGCGATATCGTCATCCCGCCCGAGATGAGAATCAGCATCGCCGACATCAAAAAGTATCCCCCGAAGGATGTCATCATCCTCGTCACCGGAAGCGGTGACAACCTATTCAACTATTCAAAGGAAATCTGCTACGGAAGCGTCAATGGACTCCGTCTTGAGACCACTGATACCTGGGTCAACTGCGCTCCTTCCGTTCCGGGAACGGAAGTCCTCGCCGTCGATACGGCCGATACCATTTATCGCACTGACTGCCACGTTCTGACTCTCTCGAGAAAAGAAGTCTCCTCCATGCATGCGAGACAGGAAGACCTCAAGCTGATGATTTCCCTCTTCCGTCCGAGATACTACCTGCCAGTCAAAGGTGACTTCCGTCTCCTTATGGCAAACGCCACCCTCGCCATCGATCTCGGCATCGGCCTGAACCATTTCAACACCTTTGTCTATGATAATGGTATGGCGCTCGCCTTCGACGAAAACGGCAGAATGATTCACCGCAACATCCTTGTCCGCAATGGAGATGTCATGGTCGATGGTGCCTCCGTCGGTGACGTCAAGGAAGCCGCCATCGAAGAACGCACCAAGATGGCAGACGGCGGCATCGTCGTCATCGGCGTCACGATTTCCACCAAGCAGAAAAAGATTCTTTCCGCTCCGGATATTCAGATGAAGGGATTCCTCTATCTGAAGGACAGTGAACCGATTCTCAACCAGATCAATCAAATCATCGACAACTCCCTCAACAATCTGCTCGTCAACAGCGAAAAGAGAGTCTCCATTCCGGAGATGTCGAAGAAAATCACGGACAAGATCACCCGTTACCTCATCAAGAACACCGATAAGGAACCGATGGTCTTCTTCCAGATTCTCGATATCGATCAGCTTGAAAAAGTCGATCCCCGTTAACCAAATGAAAGGGCCTTCCGTGGAAGGCCCTTTTTCGTGTTGACAGACTGCGGTTCTGAAGTCAGCATTCCAATTTGCAAAACTAGATCACTTGACAAGTTCGACGCCGTGGCTGGTTCCTATTCTAGTGGCACCGGCCTTGATCATCGCTTCCATCTCTTCCTTGTTACGGACACCGCCGGAAGCTTTGACTCCCATCTCCGAGCCGACCGTCTTTCTCATGAGAGCGACATCTTCGACCTTGGCACCCCACTTGGAAAAACCGGTGGAAGTCTTGACGAAGTCAGCACCCGCCTTCTTGGCGAGCAGACAGACACGGACCTTCTCCTCATCGGTAAGAAGGCAGGTCTCGATGATGACTTTGAGAACGAGCTTTCCGCAGATTTTCTTAAGAGAACGGATTTCGTTTTCGACGTAGTCATCCTGATGGTCTTTAAGCTTTCCGATATTGATGACCATATCGAGTTCTTCGGCGCCATCAAGGATGGCTTGTCTGATTTCTTCTTCCTTGCTTTTCGTGCTGGTGGCACCGAGAGGGAAGCCGATGACGGTACAGACTTTGGAATCAGTCCCTTTCAGTTCTTCGGCACAGAACGAAACCCAGCAGGGATTGACGCAGACGGAAGCGAAATGATAGGTCTTCGCTTCGTCACAGATTTTCTTGATCTGCGCTTCGGTGGCATCACTGGCGAGCAGGGTGTGGTCGATCATACGATTGTATTCCATGGTAATTACCTCTTTCGCTTGATTATATCACGGAATGCCATCCATTTTATTAGTTTCCGTATGATTTCCTCCGATTCCGCCTTGTCCTATATTGCGAAGAAAATCTATTATCTTCCACCTAAAAAAACGAAAATACAGAAAAACATAGGAAACAGAACTATGACACCCGGAAAGTCTAAGGAAATTCATTTTTGGTATTGAAATAGGACGGGATTTCTAGTATAATTCTATACCGCTGGAAACAGTTTTTAATTTTTATAGACAATAAATAGGAGATTAGAAAAATGGCTAACATCAAATCACAGCAGAAACGTATCTTAATCGATGAGAGAAACAGACAGCATCATGCTGCTTTCAAATCCAAGATGAGAACTGCGATCAAGAAGGTCAAGGCCGCTGTTGCAAACAAGGATCTTGAACTCGCCGAAAAGCTTCTTCCCGAAGCTATTGCCCTCATTGACAAGTCTGTCAAGGAAGGCATCCAGAAGCTCAACACCGCTTCCCGTCAGAAGAGCTCTCTTATGAAGGCTGTCAACGGTCTCAAAGCTGAGCCTGCCTCCACCGAAGAAGCCAAGTAATCTTCCTTCAAAGATATGAAAAGACCAGTTTTTGCTGGTCTTTTTTTATGTCGATTTTCTGAAAAACAGACAGAGAATTCCGCTTAAAGGATTCCTCTCAGATAATTCCGGCTGAAAAGAAGCAGATAGGAAAGCATTCTTGTATCCGCATCATCCAGATTGATTTTGATATTCTTTTCGACTTCGAACAGTCCTGACATCGCATCGACAAAAACGTACATCGGGATGTTCTTGACATCCCTCTGGGTGTAATAGAGCATGCCAGGGCTCATCCTGAGTTCCTTGACGATGGCATCCTTCGGATAACCGGAGGCTGTCATGTATTTGACCAGTGCCATACGGTTGAATTGGCTTGCAAAAATCGGAAGCAGAGAAAGAATATCAATGCCATTTCTCTTCAGTTCCTCGTAGGCCCGGACTGCTTCATTGGTCTTTCCTTTCATCAGATAGGAGACAATCGAAAAGACGTTGTCCTCCAGAGGCTTATAGACCATTTCTTCGACATCCACCTTCATCACATGATTCGTATAGCAGAAAAGTTTATCCAAATTGTTGGAGAAGGAGAGATAATCCCCTTTGGTCCGTTTCAGAAGCAGATCGGCGGCATCCTTGTCGATTTCCCTCTTCTCCTCTTTCGCTCTTCGGAAAGCGAGCATGATATAGTCTTCGTCCGTCGGAATATCGCAGGAGACGAGCGTCACTGCAGGAGAAGAGAGTGCCTTATTGGGAGAACCAGTCCGTGAGATAGGACCGGGAACGACAAAATAAAGGTCCGTTTCGGTGGACGGATTGAGAAGATAATCTTCGAGCATTCCGTAATTCTGTTCGGATTCCTTCAGTGTTCCCTTCTTGTTTTTGTTATCCGTGAAAAAATACGCGTTGGAAACAAGGATTGTCTTATGCGGACAGAATAAGGAAATCGTCTGGCAGGACTCTACGATAAAAGAGACCGGATCCTTATACCCGTCCATTCGATCGATTTTTCCGAAATCGACCGGATTGAGTGCCTTTTTCAGTTCTTTGACGGCAGTATGATACGTGTATCCGGGATCCGGGCCGAAGAAAACTTTGACCATTCTTTATTGGCGGACCGGCTTCGGTTCCGGTTCATCGACGGCTTTGATGGATTCGATGACGACCTTGGTGAGCGGAGCATCGTTTCTGTCCGTACGAACGGAAGCGACCTTATCGATGACTTCAATTCCGGAAGTGACTTTTCCGAAGGAAGCATACTGTCCGTCGAGAAAATCGTCATCCGCATCGCAGATGAAGAACTGGCTTCCAGCGGAGTTGGGATCCATGGCACGGGCCATGGAAATCACGCCGCGCTGATGGGAAAGGTTGTTCTTATGATGGTTCATGAGGAATTCACCTTCGATGGTGAAACCCGGGCCGCCGGTTCCGTTTCCGACCGGGTCACCGCCCTGAATCATGAAGCCCTTGATGATACGATGGAAGGTGAGGCCGTCATAGAAGCCCTTATTGACTAATTCGACGAAGTTGGCGCAGGTGTTGGGCGCATTTTCATAATCAAGTTCGATTTCGACTTTTCCGAAATCTTTGATGTTGAGAATAATCATTTTCTGTGTCCTCTTTTCGTCCTTTATTATATCAAATCGATTTTCCTACATGATATAATGAAGTCATCAAGGAGGAACTTTCTATGAAGAAAAACCACCAGTATCAGAATCGACCTGTCGAAGCAGGACCCAAGAAGAGCTTAAGCAAAGGGAGAATTGCCTTGCTCGTTCTCTTTTCCGTCCTCTTTCTCGGGAGTATCGTCGGAATCATCGTTAGTTTCACGTTGATGACGCCGGATAACCCCGGTATCATGGTCGTCATGCCGATTTGCGGTTTTCTCATGACAATCTCCTTCGTAGGATTCTTCATCACTCTCATTCCGTTCATCCAGAAAAAGATGATGAAAATCTCCGTCCCCTACGCCAAAGAATACATGAAGGAAACCGGTATTTCCGATATGATGGGCAACAGCAAGGAAATCGTCTGTCCTCATTGCGGAGGAACGAACAAAGGGGAGGCAAAGTTCTGCAATTCCTGCGGAAAGGCTCTGACGAAGACCTGCCCGAAGTGTCATGTTTCCAATCCGAGTGATGCCCGATTCTGCAATTCCTGCGGAGAACGGTTAGACTAATTCACTTTGTCCATCGAAAAAGAGGGACTGCATGATGCAATCTCTCTTTTTTGTTTGTGCTTTTGGATTTACTTCTTGATGGAATCCTGATTCTTGACGGCGTTAATCTTGGCGTTGATGGCTTCCTGGTCGCCGAGGTAATAATGTTTGATCGGCTTGAGGTCTTCATCAAGTTCATAGACGAGCGGGACACCGGTAGGAATGTTGAGTCCAGCAATATCCTCATCGGAGATGTTGTCAAGATATTTGACAAGAGCTCTTAAAGAGTTGCCATGGGCAGCGATGAGAACGTGCTTTCCGGCCTTGATTTCCGGAACAATTTTCTCATTGTAGTAAGGAACGACTCTGGCGATGGTATCCTTGAGGGATTCATGGAGCGGAAGTTCCTTCGGGTCGATCCCCTTGTAGGCATCCTGAAGAGCAGGGTTTCTCTTATCTTCGGGATCGAGGGCCGGCGGAGCGATATCGAAAGATCTTCTCCACTGATGGACCTGTTCGGCACCATACTTGGCAGTAGTCTCTGCCTTGTTGAGACCCTGAAGGGCACCATAGTGTCTCTCATTGAGGTGATAGTCTTTGATGACCGGGATGTAGGCCTGATCGACACCATCAAGAACATGCCAGCAGGTATGAATGGCTCTCTTGAGGGTAGACGTGAAGGCGATATCGAAACGATATCCTTCCTCATTCAGAAGTTTTCCGCCGTTGATGGCTTCCTGAACGCCTTTTTCAGAGAGCTCAACGTCGGTCCAGCCGGTGAAAAGATTGAGTTTGTTCCATTCACTCTCACCGTGACGGATAAGAACTAATTTGATCATAGTGATCCTCCTAAAATTGACACTTCATTATATCGCAGCCAACTGTGTTTGTCTTCAAAAATCAACCGGAATGACAGGGAAAAGCCCTCGTTTTCCCTTACAGAGAAAATCAGATCTGACCGGTTCTCACGTATGAGACAATATTGACAATCAGCAAGATCGTATAGAGCAGAGAAATGGCGAGACCGATGATGGAGAGAATGAAGCCGGCTTTTGCTTTAGAATCCGTGTTTTTCTGCGGCTTAGAGAAGACGATGCCGAGAATAGACCAAAGCCATCCACCCAAAACGACACTCAGGATGCCGAAAACAAGACCGGCAACCGGACTTCCGCCGGAGGAGCCTTTTGCGCTGTAAGGCTGATAGTAAGTCTGACTCGGAGCAGACTGATAGCTTGCCGCTTTCGGACTTTCTTCCGTCGAATCAGCTAACGAAGCACCGCAATTAGGGCAGAATTTGTCATTGTCGGTAATCTGGGCCCCGCAATGCGGGCAAAAATGTACATTTTCCATGGTAATGGTTCTCCTTATTTTTCGTAAACGACGACAGTGCCGTCTTCTTTGACTTCAATCGTATCGCCGGTCTTGACCGTGTCGAGGAACTCATCACCGAGTTCATCGATGGCAATCAGGCCGACATCATTCCAGACGTTGGAGAGGATGATGCCGGAGGCTGCTAACGGATCAATACTTTTGGAGAAAAGCCAGACCTTCGGAGCAAGGTCGCGGACTGCGACGGTCTGAATGACCATCCCTCCGGTCGTGGAACCGATGGTTTGGGGAAGACAGAGGGCCTTGCCGGTGATGTTCTTCTTGTAAAGATCAGGATTGTTCTGATCGCCGACGACAATCTTGGTCGCAGTCGGAATCAGAGCGCTGGTCTGGAAACTTGCCAGGGTGTTCAGTCCATGATGGGAAACGACGGCTTCGCCTTTGAACGTTCCTCCGAAGAGGACTCTACCTTTGAATTCTTTCATCTGCAGACTTCCTTTCCGGTGATGATAGCAAGAATCTCATCATCCTTATAATAACGGGCCTTAGTATAGGTACGGAGCTTGTTGGAATTGGTGATGATCGGTTTTCCGCCCGCAACCGGATTATCCATATACATCAAGGGACAAATGTAGGAAAGATGGGCGCCGGTCTTGACAAACTCGGCATACTTTTCACTCTTTTGGAATTCTTCGATGACGGCAGGAGCTGCAGTGAAGATTGTGTTGACAACAAGTTTCTCTTTCCTGGTCTCTTTGAGGGAAGCAGTCATGCGATTGGTCCAATCCTCAAGCTGACGGAGGGTGAGATGCGGGCAGCCGATAAAGGCCTTATGCGGTTTACTGTCCTTTTTCTTCCACATGATGGGATAGGAACGGTAGACACGTTCAAGTTCTTCATCATCGATGATGTAGGTCTTGGCATCTTCTCTGACTAAACTTTCCCCGAGTTCTTTGGCTTCCGGAGTGATTTTGTCGATATGGTAAAGGCCGACAGCGCCATTGCTGGCGGTCGCAGCGCCGAAGTCCTTGAGATAGGCGAGAGTATCCTCGTCAGGAAGGTCTTTCAGGTACTGGTCGAGTCCATAGACATAGGGGACTTCTTCCATGACTTTCATGCCGATGGCAGAGCCCAAAATCTGCGCCTCAGGCTTCTTTGTCGTCTTGACAATAACTTTCCAAGTTGCTTTTCTTCCTTCATCGGTGAGGAAGCCAAATTCCGGAACAAGACCCATGATAGCACCAAACGTATCAAGAATACCAGAATTACGGTTGCAGCGGGCACCTAAGACAGAATTAGCGAAGACGACGGCGGAGGATTCACTCCAAGAGAGAATATCGCCTTTCTTCGGAGTATTGCCCACTTCCTTGAGATAGCAGGTGCAGGTGAAGCCGCTCTTATCAGCAAGGCCGATTGCAGAGAGCTGTTCTTCGTAGTGCTTCTGTTTTCCGTACATGATGTTAGAGAAGACGAACTTCTCGAGAGGACCGCACGATACATTCTTGTAATCCAGCGGACGGGGATCCATCGTGAAGCCTTCGTCGACTTTACATCCGGAAGCGATGAGTTCATCCATCAGCGGGTAGACAGGCTTGAGCATATTGATGCCGAAGGATGTGACGAAATGGCTCTTCCGATGTGTGACTTTAACGAGACGTTCGGCATGGAAGACATCGCCGTACCGGACGAGGACTTCCATCATCTTGGCCTGCGCCTGGCCGTTCTGACCATGAAGAATCGCAAGCTGCTCTTCGGTCAGTTTCATTTTCGGTTCGTACATGATGTTACCTCCTAGATTTTCATGGCCGTCTCATAGGCCGTCCAGATGACGCTTCTGAGATTGCCCACCTTCTCACAGTCCCCGACCAAATGGAGATATTTTCCTTCTTTGGCGAGCGGAGTCGGAATATAACCGGCGGACATAATGACGGAATCACAGGGGAGAACGAGTTCCTTTCCGTCCTTGGTCGCACAGACAATTTCCTTATCCTTCACTTCCTTGAGTTTCGTTTCCAGATAGACCGGGACCTTATGAAGGGCGAAGAAGTCTCTCAGATATTGGCTGTTTGCCATACAGATACCGGTCTGACGGATGAGATCATCCTGCATTTCGACAATCAGTGGTTTCTTGCCGGAGAGGTAGAGTTCATAGGCGATTTCGCACCCAGTGAGGCCACCGCCGATGACGGCGACATGCTCTCCGACATCCTTTCCAGAAAGATATTCCGTCGCCTCAATGGTCTTCTCAAAGCCGGGAAGGCGGAGCTTTCTGGCTTTAGAACCTGTAGCGATGATGTATTCGTCCGCTGGAATGTCTTTAAGATCCTTCACTTCGGTGCTGAGGTGGATTTCGACAGAGAGGTCCTTCATCTGGAGTTCATACCAGGAAAGGAGATTTCTCAGTTTTTCCTTGAAAGAGGCGGAAGAGGCAGGGACAAAGACACCGCCGAGGTGATCAGCCTTTTCATAGATGACCGGCTTATGTCCGCGGAGGGCTAAGACTCTGGCCGCTTCCATACCGCCAATGCCGCCGCCGATGATGGCGACGCGTTTTGCTTTCTTGGCCTTCTTGATGTAGTGCTTATTTGTCTGCATCGTCTCGGCATTGACGGCGCAGCGTGCCATATGAAGTGAATCGGAGAGCGACTGATCGTTTGCGCTTCCTTTGTATCTGGTCATGTTGAAGCAGCCGTTGTGACAGCAGATGCAGGGACGAATCTCCTCTTCCCTGCCTTCCATCATCTTGGAGACCCATGCGCCATCAGCAAGGAAAGGTCTTGCAAAACCAACGGCATCGAGTTTGTTTTCCTGGATGGCTTCGGCACCAACTCTCGGATCCATTCTGCCGGCACAGACGACAGGGATGGAGACAAAACTCTTGATGTGCTCAACATCGGAAAGGTTGCAGTTTTCTGGCATGTAAATCGGGGGATGAGCCCAATACCAGGAATCGTAGGTGCCGTTATCGCAGTTCAGCATGTCATAGCCGGCATCCTGAAGATACTTGGCAGCCTTCTCGGCTTCTTCCATATTTCGTCCGGCCTCGACATAGTCTTCTCCCGGAAGGGCACCGAGGCGGAAACCTTTCGCTTTACTGATGACGGAGAAACGGAGAGAGACTGGGAAGTCTTTTCCGCAGGTTTCCTTGATGGCTTTCACAATTTCGACAGGGAAACGATAACGGTTCTCGAAGCTTCCGCCATATTCGTCCGTTCTCTTATTGATATAGGGAAGAGTAAACTGGTCGAGGAGGTAGCCTTCGTGAACCGCATGAATCTCGACGCCGTCGACATCTGCATCTTTTAATAACTTTGCCGTCTTGGCAAAGGCTTCGATGAAACGCCTGATTTCCTTGACCATCATAGGACGGGAAGAAACTTTATCGGACCAGACATTAGGACTTTCCGAGGAGGAAGCACAGATTTTATCGAAATTCATGACCGGTTTGCTCAACACGTTGAGAACTGGATTGGAAGCGAGTTTTTCCATCATCGGAGAGATGGTGAAAGAGCGGCCGAATCCTGCCGTTAACTGGATGAACATTTTCGCACCGGTCTTATGAATTTCCGCCATGAACTTCTTCAGTTCACGATACATGCCTTTCTTGCGGTAGAGCCACTGACCGAGCATCGGATTGTAAACCGGTTGAATACCGGGGAGAATCAAACCGACATTGTTTTTCGCCTTATCGAGAAGGAACTTGGCCGCTTCTTTGTCAAAATGGTTGATTTCCATCCAGCCGAGAAGAGAAGTTCCGCCCATGGAGGTCATGACAATGCGGTTCTTGATCTCGACATTGCCGATTTTCCACGGGGTGAATAAGGGCTTTAATTCTTCGTCCATATATCGTCTCCTTTCATTTCCCCCTTATTTTACTCTTTAAACTGCTGATATAAAAGCGATTTCAGCAACAAAAAAAGGAACCCTAAGGTTCCAATTAATAACGTGGTGACCTGGACGGGGTTTGAACCCGTGAATGCATCCTTGAAAGGGATGTGAGTTAACCGCTTCTCCACCAGGCCTGGAAAAATGGCGCCTGCTGTAGGACTCGGACCTACGACCTACCGGTTAACGGCCGGTTGCTCTACCAACTGAGCTAAGCAGGCAGCGGATAAGAATATATCAAATCTTTACAGACTTTGCAATATTTTTTGCTTACTTTGTTAATCTTTTTTTCTCGATGAGCTCCTTGACGTCACGGACAGTGGTGATATTGCCCATTTCGTCCGGCGTGGTCTCAGGGAGAGAGAAGACCTCTTCAATCTTAATGACGAGTTCCGCCGTATCGAGGGAATCCAACCCGAGTTCATCCAGGTTAGTATCCGGTGTGATGGAATCGACGTCAAAGCTCTTCTTATGAATCTGTTCGCGAAGAATTTCTTTCAGTTTTGCATAAATATCCATAGTGATTTCCTTTCCTAGCAATGGTTTAGGTCCCCGAGGGGTGTGAATATCATAATATAAATTTTCTCAAATTGCTATCTCAGGCAAAGAAAAGTTATAATATACGGGTACAACCCATTTTCATTTTTATATTATGTTATTTCTAAAACTAAATGCCACAATCGCACCGTCTCAGTCCGAGGAAAAAATCATTTTTCTCTTCGTTCTCCTGATTCTTGCTCTCCTCGTTCTCTTTTCGGTGACTCTATTCTTCGCCTTCCGCAATTATGAGAAAAAGCGAGAAGCCTCCTTCGAATACAACGACTTCAACATCCGGGTCTATACCTATGACTATGTAAGGAAACGCTTTTATTGTTTCGACCGGATCAATCTCACCCATGTGAAGAGTTTTACCGAGGAAGAGTTCCTCGCGCAGTTCCTCCGCTCGGACACTTACCGGATCAAGGAATGGCTTAAAAATGTCATCACGGAAAAAAATCCCTGCCAGTCTCTCCAGGTCGACATCAAAATCAACAAAGGAAGAAAATTCTGCGTCTCGCTTCTTCACTTCACTTCCATCAACCGCCAAAAGCAGATTGTCCACTTCGAAAGTCAGCTTCTTCCCCATCTCTCCACCAAGCATCCTTCTTTGAAGGAAATGAAGAAGATTTCCATGAAGTTCTACCTCAAGACGGAAGAGGAATGCCAGAAGTTCCTCGCCGGAACCGAAGCCGATGTTCTGCCCTCCATTCTTTATTTCGAGTTCTACCATAATAAAGAGGGCCTCACGCCGAAAGACCTCAAAACTATCGAGGCGGCAAGAGAGTCAGCCCTGATGACCGCCGGTTCTTATCTCTATAAAAGCAGAAAGCTATACCGGGTCACTGGCAACGAATTCCTTATCATCGACAATTCCTCTCTTTCCAAGTTGATGGCGATGAACATTGCCTTCATCATTCAAACCGCCATTCAGCAGAAGCTCAACGAAACCACACCGAATGTCGACATGAATGTCGCAATCGGTGTCTCCATCGGCACATTGTTCCAAGGGAATTATGCCTTAGGAAAAGACCAGGCAAAGAAGATGGCGGATGCCATCAGTCAGGGGAAAGCCAAAGGAGACAAAGTACTTCTCTACGATGAGACATTCTTCACTTCCTATGAACAGTACCAGATTCAGCGGGAAGAGACGCAGATGCTAATCCGAAATTCCACATTCCGTCTCTACTTCTCCCCAACGGTGGACATCGAACAGGGAAAACAGGGATTCTACCTACTCCATCCAAGTCCCTTCGGAACTTCCATCCAGAACTTCGACGATGTCATCAAGATTTCCAGTGAGTTGAGAAACGGGACCGAAAATCTCTTCCGAAAACTCTATGGCATGGCACTCCGTCAAATCAAGGATCGGCCGGTGAAGATTGCCATCCAGATGCCTTACGGAGTTCTCCGCAAGTTCCTCCGCATCATCTCGGAAAAGCCTTCGAAAATTTCCTGGATTGTCTGCGTCCGGACGACCGATCTTCTCACAACCAATGAAGACCCGACTCTGACGAATAAGGTTTTCCGTGAGCTGAGAAAGAACGGTATCGAAATCGGTCTCATCATCGATACCCTTTCTTCCACCCTACGAAACCGTGTCTTACGCCAGGTGAATTACTTCTTCATCCCGGAATCTCTCGCCATCAACAAATACGATCCGGATCAGGCTATAAACGATCAGAGAAGCATCCAGGCGACCTATGCTCCGTTCCGTGTTCCGCTTGTCTATTATGATCTCACCCATATCGACGATGTGGAAACTTGTATCCTCAACGGTGGTAGAATATTCGAGTGTGAGGAAATCGCCATGCCGAGCTCCAGGCCCGAACTGGTCGACGAAGAGTCTCTCAACTTCCTCATCAAAGATGCAAAAAAGCTGGCACCAAAGAGAATTCAGTTCGATTTATTCGAGAAAGCGAAGTCTTATTCCAATCAATTCAACAAGGAGAAATAAAAAATGGCTGACAAAAAAGTTACAAGTATCACTGGAAAGAGCGAAAACATCACACAGTGGTATACCGATGTATGTCTGAAAGCAGAACTGATGAGCTATGCGAAAACCAAAGGCTTCATCATCTACCGTCCGGACGGATACGCCCTCTGGGAGGAAATCCAGGATTGGCTCAATAAGAAAATCAAAGTCCTCGGTGTCAGAAACGTCTACCTTCCCAGCCTGATTCCGATGTCTCTGCTTCAGAAGGAAAAGGATCATATTTCCGGTTTTGCCCCGGAATGTGCCGTCGTCACCAGAGGCGGAAACAAGGTGCTCGCTGAAGAGATGGTGGTCCGTCCGACATCCGAAACCCTATTCTGCGACCATTTCAAGGACGTGGTCCACTCCTATAATGATCTCCCGGTCAAATACAACCAGTGGTGTTCTGTTGTCCGCTGGGAAAAGACGACAAGGCCCTTCCTTCGCGGCAGCGAATTCCTCTGGCAGGAAGGCCATACCCTCCATCAAAGCGAAGAAGAGGCGAGAGCTTTCACACTGACCATCTTAAGAACCTACAACGAACTCGGAAAAGACCTGCTCGCCATTCCGTTTGTCATGGGTCAAAAGCCGGCCAGCGAGAAATTCGCCGGAGCGGTCGATACCTATACCATTGAAGCCCTCATGCCTGACTGCCAGGCCCTTCAGTGTGGAACCAGCCATTATCTCGGCACCGGCTTCCCGGAAGCCTATGGCATAAAGTATCTCAGCAAGGAAAACAAGATTGAATATCCGCATTATACTTCCTGGGGTGTTTCCACCCGTCTTCTCGGTGCCCTCATCATGGTGCACGGAGATGACGAAGGTCTTGTTCTCCCTCCGAAGATTGCTCCGATCCAGACCGTCATCATTCCGATCCGTATGGATAGCAACCCCGAAGTTCTTAAGGCAGCTAAGGGTATCGAGGAGAAGCTCAAAGCTCTCGGTGTCCGCGTCTTCCTCGACGACAGCAACAAGACGCCGGGCTGGAAGTTCGCTCAGTATGAGATGAAGGGAATCCCGCTCCGTATCGAAATCGGACCGAAGGACCTTGAAAAAGGTCAAGCTACGCTTACTAAGCGTTATAACGGTGAAAAGACTACGCTTCCTTTGGAAGACCTCGAAAATTCCATCCCCGGACTTCTTCAGGAGATTCAGGAAGGTATGTATCAAAAGGCACTTTCCTTCCTCAACGCCCACATCTACGAATGCCACAACTATGAGGAAATCAAGGATGTCATCGCCAACCAGAAGGGCTTTGCCAAAATGATGGTCAAATCCTCTCTCGAAGGCGACATCGAAAAGAAGATGAAGGAAGAATTCAACGCGACACCTCGCGTCATGCCGTTCGATCAGAGGCCATTCCAAAGCATGGACTCCTACACGGGAGAGGAAGGTGCCGATACGGTCGTCTATTTCGGAAGAGCCTACTGACATCAAAAGGAGTGACCCATGAACATTTTCGATGAGAGAATTGCCCGCCTGCAGCGGCAGATGAAGACTGACAACATCAAAGCGTATATCATCCCGAGTACTGACCCACATATGTCGGAAGAGTGCTGTGCCCGTTTTGCGGCGGAGCGCTTCTATTTCTGCCCGTTCAAGGGAAATGACGGTACACTCCTTGTCACACAGGACCATTCCTATCTCTATACGGATGGCCGTTATTGGACAGAGGCTGAGGGGGATCTCAAAGGTTCCTCCTGCGCCCTCGTCTACATGGGAAAAGCCGGTGTCCCTTCTCTCTCTTCCTTTATCCGGGAAAACAATCTCTATCCACTCGGCTTAGATTCCTCTCTTTTCTCTCTCAGCGCCCTCCGCGCATTCGGAAGTGACAAAACTCATCCGATCATGAAAGTCTCCTACCGAAGATTTGTCGAAAACCTTCCGGGTCTTCCTACCGGTAAGATTTGGAAAGTCGAGGATAAATATCTTTCGACGACGAGAAAGGAAAGAACTGCGTCCATCATGGAGAAGTTCAGAAAGGCCGGCGGAAAAGCCATTATTCTCCCGCTCCTTGACGACATCGCCTATGTCTTAGGCTACCGTGGCAGCGATATTCCCTGCACGCCTGTTTTCTATTCCTATCTTTACATCGATGACACAGAAAAACTTTCCCTCTTCATCGACAAGGAGAAGCTTCCTCAGAACTTCGAATCCGATATCGATGTCTATCCCTATGATTCCTTCGATACCTTCGTCAAAGACCGTGCCGAAATTCCGACTGCCATCGATTCCAATCGGAGTAACGCCTATCTCTGCACCATTCTGAAACACCCCATTTTCCTTTCCTCCCCTGCCTACACTATGAAATCCGTCAAGGGACCGGTCGAAATCGAGAAAACCAAAGAAATCCAGGCAATCGATGGCATCGCCGTCCTCAAGCTGATGAAATTCATCGATGACCACATCGATAACGGCACTCTCAACGAATACAATCTCAGCGAATACTTAAACCGTGCCCGCCTTTCCAACCCGCGCTGCTTTGACTTATCCTTCGAAACTATCGCAGCAGCGGACAGCAATGCGGCCATGATGCATTACGCTCCAAGCAAGGACAAACATTCTCCGCTCACGAGAAACAACCAGCTTCTTCTCGTCGATTCCGGAGGTCAGTATTATGGTGGCACCACCGACACCACGAGAACCTTCATCGTTTCCAAGCATGTCGCTGAGGGTGTCAAGCACGATTACACTTTGACGCTGAAATCCCAAATTGCCTTATCTACGACAATTTTCGAAAAAGGGTGTACGGGCCATTCTCTCGACATCAAAGCGAGAGAAGTCATGTGGAAGGAAGGTATGGACTATAAGTGCGGAACCGGTCACGGCGTCGGCTATATGTCCTGCGTCCACGAAGGCCCCATCGGCTTCCGCTTTTACGATAGGCCCAACCGTGCCGACAACGGGGATCTCGAATTAGGCCATATCATCACGGTGGAACCGGGTGTCTACAAAGCACACAAATACGGAATCCGTCTCGAGAACAACCTTTTGGTCGTGCCAGCCTTTGAGACCGACGATGGTATTTTCTATCAGTTCGAGACCATCACTTATTGTCCTTACGACAGAAGAGGCATTGATCTCACGATGCTGAACGAAGACGAACTTTCCTGGCTCAACAACTACCACAACATGGTCTTTCAGAAACTTGCCCCCTACTGCACCGGTGACAGCGAGCTATTAGCCTATCTTGCCATGCAGTGCGCCCCTCTCTATCGATGAACCGCATTGTCCTTTTCGAACCAGAGAAACCTGCCAACATCGGAAATATCATCCGAACGTGCATGGCCTTTGACTCCACCCTCACCATCATCGGAAAACTGACCGTCTCCCTTGATGAGAAAGCCCTTCGGCGTGCCGAAATGGATTACGCCATCGGATTTGAAATTGAACGTTTCGATACCATTGATGACTTCCTTGCCGTCCATGGTAAGGAAGACGGATATTATGTGACACGGTATTCCGAAAAGACCTACTCTGACTTCGATTTCCATGAAATCGCAGAAGATCATTGGTTCATGTTCGGAAGAGAATCGACCGGAATCCCCAAGGACGTCCTCAAATCTCATTATGAGAAGACAATGCGCATCCCGATGGCCATCAACGCCAGAAGTCTCAACCTCGCCAATTCCGTCGCCATCGTCCTTTCGGAGGCGCTCCGTCAGCAAGATTTCTATTCTCTTGCAACAACAGAGACCATCAAAGGCAGGGATTTCCTAAAAAACTATCCGGAAGGAAAACACTGAATGCCGTCAAAAAAAGAAAGCATTCTTCAGGGACTGAAGTTCTTCCTCTTTTCTGTGTCAGCCGGTCTCATTCAGCTCGGTTCCGATACATTGATGGTGGAACTGCTCCACTTCCCATCCTGGTTATCCTATCTTATCGCACTACTGCTCTCCATCCTCTTCAATTTCACACTGAACCGCAAGTTCACCTTCAAATCGGCGACGAACATTCCGATTGCAATGTTGAAAGTTTTACTCTTCTATGCCATCTTTACCCCTCTTTCCACATTATGGACCTGGGGTCTTGTCGACAAGCTCGGCTGGAACTCCTATCTCGTCCTAGCCATCACCATGGTAATCAATTTCATCACGGAATTCTTCTACCAGAAATTCTTCGTCTTCCGAAAATGAGGTTCTCCGGATACAATTACTTCTGTCATTGTTCAGTGATTTTGTCCCTATATCTTCATGTGTCTCCAAGGATGATCTAACGATGGTTTCTTTTGTT